>CADATR010000256.1 GCA_902790885.1 uncultured Eubacteriales bacterium | reverse complement strand
CAGCCTTGTCGCTGTCAGGGAACATCTGGCTGAGGAGCGAGATCCAGTTGTTGAGTGTTTCGATGCAGTTATAGTTCCACTTATTTACTGAAATGCCGACCGCAGCGAATCCGGCGTTTGTCAGCTGTTCGCCGATCTCCGCGCTCGATGCGCTGTAGAATACGACATCAGGCTCGAGCTTGGCGAGCTCTTCGAGATTGACGTTCTGGCCGTCGTAGTACCCGGTATCCGCGTTGAGGATCTCAGGATAGAGCTGGCCGAGCAGTCCGTTCTGCGCAGCTGTCATCGAAGCTTCAGGCATTCCGACGATCTTGTCGGCAGAGTCGAAGAATACTGCCAGCACGCTAGGGAGCGGATAGATGTCGCAGACTGCGATCCTCTGGATGTCGGCAGGGACCTCCACCTGCTTGTCGGCGTGGTCTGTGACTGTGATGGTCTCGGCAGCAGGCTCGCTGCTCTCCTCAGCACCGCCGCCTCCGCACGAAGCGAACGCAGTCATGCTCATGGCGAGAGCCAGCATCAGCACAAGAAGTTTTAGCGTTTTGTTCTTCTTACTCAGAAAACTCTTCATAATCAGAAACCTCCTTTTGTTTATTTGATTTTAATTAATAGCTCATTTATGTCTGAGACAAGGTCGGGGATCTCATCTCTGTAGATGCGGCCCGAGAATGCCTCATGCGGGAGCGCTATGAATTCCGCGCTCTCAGGAACGATCGGCTTGTAGAGCGGATCCGCGATGACGTATGCGGCGCCCTCAAGTTCGGGGATTATATCGTCTTCATCGGGAGTCATGCGGTCGCAGCTCCTGAGAATTCCGTCAGGGCACTCGGTCGCGCAGAGCACCTTTGCGGGTATGTCGCACTCGAGTTCTATGGTGCTTGCCAGAGACAGCGAGGTGATGCCCTCGCCGATCACAGCCACGAAGCCCTCTTCATAAGTGCTGCCGCCTTTACCGGCACTTCCGTCAAGGAAGACTCCGGAATCGACGCTGATCTCTTCGAGCCCCGCGGCCTCCGGCGCTCCGGCGCCTCCGGCCTCTTCAAACTCTCTGAGTTTCAGTTTCATCTGATCTGCCAGAAGGCCAGGCAGCTCGTTGCCCGCAGGGAATCCTACAGCGTAAGGCGTGCCGAATCTCTCGTAGAGCACGCGCGCGGCGCCATAGCCCGCTGCCGAGACCACAAGGTTTATGTCCGCTTCGGCCGCGCGCCTCAGCTCTTCAAGGCTGCTGCCCATGGCCCATTTGGATACGACCTCGAAACCCTCGCTTTCGAGCCACTGCTCTATCGAGGCATCCTGCCCGTTGGTCGAAAAGTCGAGCGGCGTAAGTCCGAGTATGTTCACGCGCAGACGATCGCCTTCGGCCCGCCCGTGCCCGCCGTCAGGCTCATCAACGAATCTTTCGGCCATGCCCGCGAGAGCCATCGATGCGCCGTGGATGTATGTGTTCATTCCCGTGGTCGGGAATCCGAAGCTCGGGGTCCCCGTCCTCTGCTCTATGACCGCGGCGACCGCCTCGAAGTCGAAGCCTGTCATCGTCGGTATAGGCGTTCCGGCTATTGCTATGAAGGCCGGCTTCAGCACCTCAGCCGCGTCGGCGATGTCGCTTATGAGCTTTTCGTCGTCGCCCATTATGGCTTCCATCTCGCTGATGCCGGATATATAGACCATGCTGTCCATGTCGTACCAGCGCGGCTCATCGTGAGTCGTGTATGTCGAGTTGCAGCCCGACGCGTCGTGCATGACTGTCATGCCTCCGAGCTCGAACAGCGCGGAGCAGACACCCATGACGTCCGCCGAATATGTAGATATGATTCTTGCTGTCTGTTTCATTTCAATTCTCCGCGGCTTTCTATCTGAGGCATACCTCGCAGCCGAGTCCCTTTATCTGCACGAGCTCACGCATCTCCTTCTCTTCTCTGAAGGCCTCGCGTATGAGCCTGCACGTTCTGGTCACGGCCTCGTAGCCTGTCATTCCGCCGCCCTCAACCACATTGACGAAGCGGCGGGTCTCTTCAAATGCGGCCGCCTTCTGTCCGATCGCAAGCACCTTGTCTTCGCCCTGAGCGTCGACATTTGCCGTGCGCGCGAACCTCATTCCCGGATGCACCGTCGGGTAGATCATCAGATCAGGATGCTCCTTCTGAAGGCTGTCGAAGGCCGCCCTGTCTCCACCCGGGATCCCGTCAGCGTAGACCCTGATCACGTTGATGCCGTGATCGAGCAGCAGCTTCGCGAGTCCGAGAGGTCTCGGGCAGAATGTATAGTCGATGCTCACAGGAGTATCTCCGATGAGCGCTTTTGTCTCAGCCAGTTCCCTTTCGCAGTCCGCCCTGAGCGCCGCGATCTCCTCTTCGCTTCGCGGCTCAAGCCCGAGCACCTCTGCGAGCCCGGCGAAGGTCTCGTCGATCTCGTCGTAGTCGAAGCTGAACTTCAGCGCGTAGTGCTTGCCGCCCAGCCTTTC
>CADATR010000255.1 GCA_902790885.1 uncultured Eubacteriales bacterium | reverse complement strand
CGTACGGATAACAGACTCAGCCATCTGGGATCTCAGGGCAAAACGGGAGCGGATATCCCGATAGAGTTCATCGTGAATGTGCTTCTTGCTGGTCATACCTGTAGAAAACACATGCACTGAAACATAGTTGCATGCTGCAGTATATGCATGCATTGTACTGACCAGAAGATCCCTAGTCTCTTCATCGGGAAGTATTCGTACTTTGGATGTGAGGGTAACCTTCATGGCAGATCCAGTGGTATATATACAGGCAACAATATAAGAACCTATGTTCGGATTATATCACGAAAAGCTAGTGCTTTCAATGGGTTGCGCCGTGCAATATTCCGCAAATAACCGCTACTAATTGCTGATTTATGGACCATGCGAAATGGTCTGTTGACCCTCTATTATCCAAGTTTATTACTAAATCCATAATTAACTATTATGCGTAAGGAGGTAGAGGCAAGGATACCCCTACTTGTAGAAGGCATGGGTATCCTTGCCTAATATTTGATGAAGAAAAGTTCTGTTTTTCAGGCTGATGCCCTGCCGAAAAAGCGGAGTCTGCCTGCTGATTGTCTTAGGCTGCCGCGTTTTGCAGCTGCCGGCTGTGAGCTGATGCCGACTGGATCCTGTCGTGTGAGCATGCCGGCAGCGGCTATCATGTGAGCGCGTTCTGCAGGTGCCTCACTCATGAAGCTGCAGTACGCTGTCCCATATTTTGAAAATGATGTTTTGTATATATGCTCCTGCGAAAGGATCGCTGTCATCCACAGAGGGATCGCTCCGGGGCACTTGAGCTCCATGAGGAACATTCCCTCTTTGAGCATCTCTGTGCCGTAAGCTTCCGATTTGAGTGTCAGATCGCCTTCCCTGCAGCGGATATTGCTGTCGAAGGTGACCCTGAACTCAGTGCCGCCGTCGCTGTCTGCCGCGCCGCTCTTCATCCTGAATGCCTCGCGGTCATATGCCAGGTAGAGCACCGGCTTCAACCCGCTGTATGATGCCTTGAAGTATTCTATTTCATTTGTGACCTGAGGAGAGCCGGCCGCCAGCCTGTCTGACAGCTGCGGATCATTCACTCCGGCCATCCATTTCATGGCATCCGCCTCACGAAGGCCGACGCGCCTTTTGTATACGACTCCATCGAACTTCCTCTTGAGCTCAACAAAGACCGTGCTGTCCGCGTCCGCCTTTGCGTAGCATCTGATGCGGAGCTTTTCCTTGAAGTCCGGCTTGGCGATGGAATGCCTGGCGAGGATGAAGTCATCCGTATCAAAATAGATATTTCTGACAGTTGACCTGCCGAACCTGTCCGGTTCCATGTAAGGCTGCATCGCCTTCAGGATTAGGGCCTTCTGCTCAGCCGTTACCATGTATTTAAGCTCATATCTTTTGAAAACCGCCTGATATCCCATTGTGTCTCCTCTTTCCCTGCGGCCGCAGGCGCGGTCCGCTCCTCTTTACATGCTAAAGATAACAGCGGAAACTTAAGACAAACTTAAATCAGATTTTTTTAAAAAAATGTTGGAGCTTCGGAGGTCTTCCTCTGCCGGCTGCATTTTGAGCACAATAAAAAGCCGATGTCCTTCCGCCTTCGTTTTCCCCGGAGACGGTGACATCGGCCTATGCGTTTTAGTTACTGGGCCGGTATAGATGCGGTGACGATGAAGTCGCGGCCGCTCGAGGTGCGCGCGGAGATCTTTCCGCCGTGCGCGCTTACTATGGCGCTTGCCATCGACAGTCCTATGCCGTGGCCGCCTGTCTGAGAGTTGCGCGAGCTGTCCATGCGGTAGAATCTCTCGAAGACGTGCGCGAGCTGCTCATTCGTAAGCTCTCCCTCGGTCTCGTTGCGGACCTCTATGACAGCGTCCTTACCCTCTTTGCGAAGAGCGACATTTATCATCGGAGGAGCAGGCATTCCGTCCTCGTTCTCTCCGCAGTCTACGACGCGCGGCGCGATCGAATACTTGATTGCGTTCTCTATGATTATTGATAGAAGCTTCTCGAGCTCCTTCGTGCTTCCCTGCACTGAGATCATCGGCTCTATGTCTGTGCTGATGGCCTTGCCCTTCTCTTCCGCAAGCGGCTCAAACGAAGCTGCTGTCTCTGCGACTATATCCGACAGAGGCACTTCAGTCATGACGAGGGAATTATCCGCCTCCTCCATGCGCGACAGATATACCAGGTCGTTCGTAAGCCCGGTCAGCCTGTCGACCTGATCGTTGACATCGCTGAGGTTCTCCTTCAGCTCGGCCCTGTTGATCCGCTTTTCATCGAGCTCCATGTCCATGAGATCGATATTGGCCTTGATGATCGCGAGCGGAGTCTTTATCTCGTGGCCGGCATCCGTGATGAAGCGCTTCTGCTTCTCATAGCTTTCAGCGACCGGCCTCACTATGCGCCTTGCGAAGTAGCAAATGACAGCAAAGACGATCAGAAGTCCCGCCAGCGTCACGGAGTAGCGGAATTCATCGACGAAGCCCGCATCCTTCCCTGATGCGAGAGCCGTTTCCGCCATCTCCTCAGCTTCAGAGGCATCGACAGAGGATATCCTGTCGATATCTGTGCGGCTGACCTGCCCGTCACCGTCGAGAGTGACGATGAAGAACCTGGACTCCTCCGCCTCATCGCGTGTCATGGACGGGCCGCCCGGACCCCTTCTGCCGAAGAAAGTGCCGTCTCCCTCGTCCATCACATAGCTGTCGCCGAGACTGAAGTCAGAATCGCTGCCTTCTTTGAAACCGCCCCCGAAAGGCTGATGCATGGCTCCGCCGCCGGAGCCGAACAGCCTGCCCGAATTCTCTTCGAGCACTTCTATCCTGGCGTCAGCGTCGCTGACCACCTTCTCGTAATTGATGATGTTCATTCCCGCGACGATCACCGACAGAAGGACCGTGAGCGAAACCATCGCGAGCACTATGAATCTTGTCTTGAGTTTTTTGATCATGAGTATCGATATTCCGGGAGGAGACAACTGTCGTCCCCCGCCTTCTTTTATTCAGCGGCAACGACGGAATAACCCGCGTTGCGTGTCGCTTTTATCTTGACGTCGGCGCCGAGCGCCGTGAGTTTCTTTCTCAGGTACGAAATATATACCCACACAACATTGCTTTCCGTGTCTGTGTCGTAGCCCCAGATGTGGTCCATGAATGTATCCACGGAGATGATGTTGCCCGGGTTCGCCATCAGCAGCTCCATCATCTGGAACTCCTTGTTGGCAAGCTTCACCGAGCCTGTAGGAGTCGACATCTCGAAGCTGGCTCTGTCGAGCGTGAGATTGCCGCATATGAGCTTTGTGTCTACCTCGTTGCCCGAGCGGGTTATCGCCCTGACTGCCGCAAGCAGCTCCTTGGCGTCGAACGGCTTGGTGAGGTAATAATTTGCTCCGCTGTCGAGGCCGAGCACCTTGTCATCTATCTCTGACTTTGCCGTGAGCATGAGCACCGGAAGGTCGGAACCCGATGCGCGGAGTTTTTTCAGAACTGTGATGCCGTCGACCTTCGGCATCATTATATCCAGCACAGCCGCGTCGTAATTGCCCGCCTCA
>CADATR010000254.1 GCA_902790885.1 uncultured Eubacteriales bacterium | reverse complement strand
GTAACACTGGAATGGAAAGAACCTAAAAACAACAGCGGAAACGAGGATGCCTCGTTCATCGACCGCGTGCCGGGCGGAATAGCCGGACTTGCAGCCCTGGGCACTGTTGCCGCGGCTGCGGTGATCGCTGCTGTTGTCATAGCCAGGAATAAAAAGAAGACAGACTGGTAGGAGGGAGACCTATGAGATACAGGATCAATAAGACAAATTACTGTGATTTCAATGTTTTTGAAGACAACAGGCTTGCTCCGAGAAGTTATTTCATCCCTTATCCTGACAGGGCATCAGCTGACATGGTCTCTGGCAGAGATAAAAGATACAGCTCGCCTAAGGTCATATGTCTTAACGGCGAGTGGGACTTCAGGTTTTTCCCGAAGCCTTCGGAGCTGCCCGATATTCTGGATACCGATTTTATGAAATTTGATAAGATCGATGTGCCTTCGTGCTGGCAGTTCCGCGGCTACGACAGGCCTTTTTATGTGAATCTGAGATATCAGTTCCCGTACGATCCGCCTAAGATCCCCGAACTCGATAAGGTGGGCAGAGTATTCAGCCTGCAGGGATCAGATTATGGGCTTGGACCGAGGTGGAAGGATCCGGGTGAAGAATACAATTTCGTAGGTGTTTACCGTACCTTCTTTAAAACGGACGGGCCTGACGCACATGGAAGGCGCTATGTGATTTCGTTCCTCGGAGTAGCCAGCTGTGCTGACGTATACATGAACGGAGAATATGTCGGATACACAGAGGGCTCGCACAACACAGCAGAGTTCGACGTCACTCCTTATCTCCGCGACTGGAGCAACGAAGTGGTGGTGGTCGTGCGCAGATGGTGCAACGGCAGCTATCTTGAGGATCAGGACATGTTCCGCAATAACGGCATATTCCGCGACGTGCTGCTGCGCATATCGGAGGGCAACGACTTCCGCGATGTGGACTTCAGGACCAGAAAGGCAGGTCTTGATTATTTCGCGACCGCCAGGGCTGATCTTTACGAGGACGGTGAAGTCACATTCACACTTGAGGGACGCGGTGTTCGCGAGAAGAAGACAGTAAGGAGCGAAGGGAAGAGGGCGGAAGTGACTTTCCGCAATCTTGCGCCTGTGGAATGGAGCGATGAGACCCCAGAGCTTTACAATATGTACTATGAGATAGAGGGAAGCTGCGTGAAGCAGCGCGTAGGCTTCAGGAATGTGGAGATCAGGGGCGACAGGCTGCTTGTCAACGGACATCTGATCAAATTCCATGGAGTCAACCATCACGATACTTCCGCGGAGAACGGCTATACACTCACGCCTGAGGAGATAGAGCGTGACATGCGCCTCTGCAGGGAATACAACATAGACACAGTAAGAACATCTCACTATCCTCCTGATCCGTATCTTCTGGAGGTGTGTGATGAGCTTGGAATATACGTCATCGACGAGGCCGACCTCGAAACGCACGGCACTTATGTGCACAAGCTCCCGCCAAGCTACAACCGCATAAGCGATGATCCGAAGTGGGAGGCTCATTATGTGGACCGTGCAGCAAGACTTTACCAGAGGGACAAGATGCATCCGTCCATAGTAATGTGGAGTCTCGGAAACGAGGCAGGGGGCACGCACAACACTGACAAGGAATACGACTACATAAAGAAGTATTCTGCTCTTCCTGTGCACTACGAAAGCGCCGTGCATACAAAAAAGAAAGCCTATGATGTGGCAAGCGAGATGTATCCGCCTTCGGAGCGTGTGCATGAGATAGGTGAAAAGAAATATAAGATAAAGCAGTTCTGCGACAGACCGTACTTCCTGTGCGAGTATGCTCATGCCATGGGAGTCGGACCGGGCGGCATGGAGGATTACTGGAAGGAGATATACTCGTACGACAACCTTACAGGAGGCTGTGTGTGGGAGATGGTCGATCATGCCGTGCTGCATAAGGACGGAAGTTATACGTACGGCGGAGATCACGGTGAATGGGAGCATGACAAGAACTTCTGCGTTGACGGCATGTTCTATCCTGACCGCACACCGTCGACCGGCGCTAAGATCACAAAGTTCGTCTACAGGCCGATCCGCGTCAGCTGGCTTGGCGGTGATAACTTCGAACTGTTCAATACGAAGGCGTTCACGCCGGGCTTCAGATATCAGCTCAAGTGCGTCTGGAGTGACGGGACAGAGGAGACTCTGATGCCTGAGTGCGGACCGCTCGAGAGGATCCGCATAAAGATGGATACTGCGGAGCATATAAAGGCAGCGGCCGAGGCAGGAAAGGACTGCCTGCTCACTATAACGACCATCGACAGGAAGACAGGCGCCGAAGCTGCAAAAGAACAGCTCGTCATCAAGGAGAACATCCCGGCAAGACCTGCAGGCGCAGGGCGCTCGCCGCTCGGAGACATCCTTTCGGATATGGGCGGCAGAAATACCTTTGAGATCGGCGGGGTATCGATCAGACCGGCAGACCCGTATACTATAGTCTT
>CADATR010000253.1 GCA_902790885.1 uncultured Eubacteriales bacterium | reverse complement strand
AATGAGACCATCGAGAGACTTGAAAAATCAGCAGGCAGCGCTCAGAAGCAGGATTTTGAGGGCAAGAAGGAGCTCGAGAAGAAGGTCGAGGATGCTAAAAATAAGGTAGCAGAGCTTATGGCTTCTACCGATACTATGAAGGTTAGGATCGCTGACTACGAGCAGCAGATCGGCGAAAAGGATGCCGAGATAGAAAGACAGAAGAACGAGATCGAAGAGCTGAAGGAAAAGCTTGAGCAGGCTGAAAAGAATGCAAGCAGCGGCGGCAACAACAACGCGGCTCTTGAGCTGGGCAACGTATTTATCGAGGCTCAGAATACTGCTAACAAGCTTGTTTCAGAGGCTAAGGCTAATGCCAAGGCTATGGAGGAAGAGGCTCAGAACCTTCAGAACCAGATCCTTGACGATGCTAACTCACAGGCTGAAAAGCTCGTTACATCTGCACAGGCTGAGGCTGACGCTACACTCACAAACGCTAAGCAGAACGCTGCTAATATGGTAGCTCAGGCAAAGGCAGAGGCTGAACAGACCACATCTACCGCAAATGCAGAGGCTGAAAGAGTCAGAAGTGAAGCTAACGCAGAGGCACAGAAGGTTACAAGTGAGGCTAACGCAGAAGCACAGAGAGTTACAACAGAGGCTCGTATGCAGGCTGATAAGACCATCAAGGATGCACAGCAGAGCGCTGTTACCATCAAGGCACAGTCCGCTGATATCAGAAAGAACGTTAAGGAGCAGTTCACTGCACTCAGCGATAACGTTCAGAAGCTCGTTACTACACTTAATGACCTGTACGGAACAAGCATCGGTTCTGTAAACAATGCAAGAGATCTTATCGATGACGGTCTTGCACTTGTTGAGGATCAGCCGGAGGCATAAGGGCTATGCCTGATTTTGCAAGAGTTGATTCGTCAGAGCTTAAAGCCAGAAGCGCAGAGTTTCGCTGCGGCGATAAGATACTGCTGACAGGATATGTGTACACCGCGAGAGATGCTGCGCATAAACGCTTTGCTGCGCTGCTCGATGAGGGCAAGGAACTTCCTATACCTTTGAAAGACGCGGTGATATACTACGCAGGTCCTACACCTGCGCCGCAAGGCAGACCGATAGGTTCGTGCGGTCCGACAACATCGGGACGTATGGATAGGTTTGCGCCGAGATTGCTTGATCTCGGACTTGGCGGTATGATAGGAAAAGGCGAAAGGTCGCAGGAGGTCGTTGACGCTATCGTGCGCAACAAAGCGATCTATCTGTGTGCTATCGGCGGTGCGGGCGCGCTTGCGTGCAACTGCATCAAGTCCTGCGAGGTCGTTGCTTTTGATGATCTTGGCTGCGAATCGGTGAAAAAGCTCTATGTGGAGGATTTTCCGCTGATAGTTGCCGATGACTGTGAGGGCAATGACATATTCAAAAGCGGCAGGAAAGAATTCTGTACGCTGTGATATGATAATACGGCAGTCGCATCAGATCGGTGCGGCTGCTTTTTTTGTTCGTCAAAATGACAATAATTGCGCGCCCAAATGTGTAAGTTGTTACAAATATTTTTATTTGTAAATTTTATTTTAACGTTTCCCTTGACTTTCGATATTGGAAATGGTATCATATATGTACATTGGTGTATGGGGCGGTTTTGATATGGATAGTGCGCTTTCGGATTATAAGTCGATGAGCGATGAACAGCTTGTGCGCAGCGCGAAAAATGATAAAAAAGCCGTGTCGGAACTGATCGTCAGATATCTTCGGACCGTGCATTTTCTTGCGGGAAGATATTCTGCGGGCATCTATGAGGATCTGGTCCAGGAAGGGTTTATGGGACTGCTGAAGGCGGTCAATACTTACAGACCCGATGAAAATGTCAAGTTCTCAACATACGCAAATGTGTGCGTCAAAAACAGGATCATCAGTTCTCTGAAAAGAAACAGCCTGATAAACGGTGAAGAGTTCACAGAGGAGATAGTGCAGTCGATGTTTGAAAACCAGATGGCTGCGGATCCCGAAAAGATCGTTATAGAAAACGAGAGTATGGACGAGGTCTATAAAAAGATCACTTCGGCTCTTTCGGAGCAGGAGTGGAGGGTATTTCAATTATTTTTAACCGGAATGGCATATAATCAAATGGCATTAAATCTTGGCGTTAGTGTTAAGTCGATAGACAATGCGATGCAAAGGGTAAGGCGAAAATTGAAATCCGTGCTGAAATAAGTGAGAAAGATACGCAGGTATCTTTTATATAGCCGAATAGCTTAATTGCAGAGCGTTGTTTATCAAAGGTGTCGGTGCAAGTCCGACGAGGCAAAATTTTTTTAATCGAGGTATAGTATTATGTACGAGGACAAGACATTAGTATGCAAGGACTGCGGTAACGAGTTCGTATTCACAGCAGGCGAGCAGGAGTTCTACGCTGAAAAGGGCTTCACAAACGAGCCGCAGAGATGCAAGGCTTGCAGAGATGCAAGAAAGCAGGCAAGCAAG
>CADATR010000252.1 GCA_902790885.1 uncultured Eubacteriales bacterium | reverse complement strand
CGCCGCTCGTCGAGATGGATGGCGACGAAATGACAAGGATACTCTGGCAGATGATCAAGGATGAGCTCATCCTGCCTTTCGTAGATCTCAAAACGGAGTACTACGACCTCGGACTTCCTGTCCGTGACGAGACAGGCGACCAGATCACAAAAGACGCCGGAGAAGCTATAAAGAAATACGGTGTAGGCGTAAAATGCGCCACCATCACACCGAATGCCCAGCGCATGACTGAGTACAATCTGCACGAGATGTGGAAGAGCCCTAACGGCACCATCAGGGCGATCCTTGACGGCACTGTATTCCGCGCACCTATCACCATCGACGGCATCAAGCCAGTGGTGCGCAACTGGAAGAAGCCTATAACCGTAGCCCGTCACGCGTACGGCGACCTCTACAGGGGCACTGAGTACCGCGTGCCTGAGAAGGGAAAGGCCGAGCTGGTATTTACAGGCGAGAACGGCGCGGAGTACCGCGAGACCGTTTACGATTTCGAATGCCCGGGCATTCTGCAGAGCATCTACAACAAGGACACTTCCATTGAGTCCTTCGCTCACTCGTGCTTCAAATACGCGATAGAGACTAAGCAGGATCTCTGGTTCTCCGCCAAGGACACCATCTCCAAGAAGTACGACATGCACTTCCGCAATGTGTTCCAGAAGCTCTACGACGAGTGCTATAAGGAGCAGTTCGAAGAGCTCGGACTCACATACTTCTATACTCTGATAGACGATGCTATCGCGCGCGTCATCCGCAGCGAAGGAGGCTTTATCTGGGCTCTCAAGAACTACGACGGCGATGTGATGAGCGACATGGTATCCACAGCTTTCGGCTCGCTCGCAATGATGACATCAGTGCTGTGCAGCCCGGACGGCAAATTCGAGTACGAGGCCGCTCACGGCACGGTAACGCGTCACTACTATAAATATCTCAACGGCGAAGAGACATCGACCAACCCTATGGCTACTATCTTCGCATGGAGCGGCGCTCTCAGAAAGCGCGGCGAGATGGACGGACTTGAAGATCTTCAGGCCTTCGGCGACAGGCTCGAGGAAGCGTGCATCGAAACGCTCAACGACGGCATCATGACAAAGGATCTTGTAGGCCTTGTCGACGGCATGGAGGCAAAGGCAGTCCTTACAAAGGACTTCATCGCGGCTATCCGCGAGCGTCTGGAAGCAAAGCTTAAGTAACTGGGCCGCGGTACGGAAGCCAGCAAGTGCACATGGATATTTCGATCTGTCAGACGCCGCTGCCGGAGAGGCAGAAGGCAGAATATTTGCAGCTCCTTGAAAAGTGCGGCCTTCGCGACGAAGGCGATGCCGATGTTGTTGCGCTCATGACGGAGGACGGCAGCCGCATGGCAGCCTGCGGCGCTCTTGCGGGACATACGATAAAGCAGCTGGCTGTTGATCCGGAATTTGAAGGACTGGGGCTTATGGCTTCAGTCCTTTCTGCGCTTATAAGCGAGGCGGCCGCGCGGGGCGTGCACAGGCTTTTCCTGTGTACCAAGCCCGAGAACCTGTCGATGTTCAGATCGATGGGCTTCCATACGCTCATAGAGATAAAGGATGCCGTGCTGCTCGAGAACAGAAGGGACGGACTTGAAAGATTCCTGGAGTCCATACCTAAGTATGACGGTGTGTGCGGAGCCGTTGTGTGCAACTGCGATCCGTTCACGCTCGGGCACAGGCATCTTATAGAGTACGCCGCTTCGCGCTGTGATGCGCTTTATGTTTTCGCGGTCTCGGAGAAGGGCTCGATGTTCAGCCCTGAGGAACGCCTTGAGATGATACGAAGGGGGACGGCTGACATAGCCGGCTGCCATGTTTTCGAAAGCGATCTTTACCTGGTATCACGGGCCACATTCCCGGCGTACTTCATACGCGATGAATCCCGGGCAGATCTGGTAAAGTCCGATCTCGACATAGAGCTTTTCTGCAAACGGATAGCTCCGGCCCTGAATATCAGCAGGCGCTTTGCCGGGGAGGAGCCGTTTTCACCTGTGACCCGCGCGTATAACGAAAGGATGAAGGAGCTGCTCCCGGCGAACGGGATAAGCTTTGAAGAGATACCGCGCCTGTCGGGCATAAGCGCAGGCAGGGTGAGAAGCCTCATCGAGGCAGGCAGCCTTGAAGCGGTCAGAGAGATGGTGCCTGAAAGCAGCTATGAAATCATACAGCGCAGATCTTGAAAAGATGCTCGCGGCACGCGAAAGGCGGGCCGGCATACAGAGGAGGATGCTGGAAGGCGCGGGAGCGGACAGCTGCCTCGTCTGCCTTACCATGAACATAGCGGGCGAAACAAAACGCACTCCAATGATACGCATGCTCTTTGACACAGGCGTGGAAATGCTGAGGTCGCAGGGCTTCCGCATCAGGGAAGAAATGCTCATAGATGAGGTGACCGGATGCGAGGCGTTCTGGCTCCTTGATGAAGAGGGCACGCGCGTCAAGGCGCTGCTGGAGGAGGCTGAGG
>CADATR010000251.1 GCA_902790885.1 uncultured Eubacteriales bacterium | reverse complement strand
CCGATACCGTTCAGCATCAGTGCTCCCGGTGAAGAAACGAAAAGCGCGTACCACGATCCTGCAGCAGCGACTGCAAGGAGTATATTGATCACTTTTCTGAATGTGTTATTGCTCATTTCATTTTGCCCGGCCTTCGCGATTCGCACGGCACGCCCACCTGGCACTTGCCGCAGCCGTAGCGAGGCGAGTACTTCTTTTTCATTTTCTCCACATGCGCGTTGCATTTGATGTTGTTTTTGCCGTGCTTAAGCGAGATTGCGTTTGCAGGACATCTGCTGACACACGCTCCGCACTTTATGCAGTAGTCATATATGCCGGTATACTCTCTCTCAAGAGGCTCGAAATCCGCGGAGACTATTATGCTGGCAAAGCGCCCGGCCATGCCTTTCCCGGTTATAAGCCCTCTTGTAAGGCTGAATGTACCCAGCCCGCAGGCATAAGCGGCATGCCTCTCAGACCATCTGCTGTCAGCGTGGAAGTCCGGTCTGAGCCCTTTTGCTGTCATTTCTATCTTAAGGCCGAATCTTTCATCGAGAGCAGGTACGCATGTACTGAAGCCCTTGTCCTCAAGAAGCCTGCTTATCGCAGTCATGTATCTGCCGATGAACTCCTGCCCCTCTATTCTGGCGTACAGCCATTCCTTTGAAGGATCGGTCTTATCAGCCCTGTTGCTGAGGCGAACAGCTTCTGAGATAGGCAAAAACAAAGAAACGACAGTCTTCGCCTCAGAGAGCCATTCGTAAGGGCCAAAGTAATTGGCACCTATGGCCTCCTTGCGGCGGAACGTCTCAAATATACCGTCATCCGCAGAAGCGAAGCCGAAGACCGGCTCATCGTAAAGAGTCGTCTCGCCGATATCCGGTATGTCTATTACATTGCCGGCAGTCTGCCTGAACAGCTCCAGGCAGTCCGTAATGAATTCAGCATTTGTATACATCTCTATTCCCTTTACACATACTCAGACTATTTGTCTTCTGCCGGTTCCGCCTTTGCTTCACTGCCGTCCTTAGCCTTTTCAGTTGTCTGTGCATGCTTAGGCATAGGAGGGCCGCCTCTCTCAGATGATCTTTTGCGTCTTATCATCATCATGATGATGAATATGATCAGCCCCATTATCAGGAGTGTCGCTCCGATCAGATACAGCAGATGCGAAAGCACATTTACGAGGCTCAGCTGCGCAGACTTGTATCCCAGCCAGATGAAAAGTCCTCCGAGTGCCGCTGTATCAAGGCCTCTGATGTATTTCCTAATCCCGTCAAGAAGCAGGTTGATTATTACGAGCGCTGCGACGCCGGCTACGACGTACATAAACAGTTTTGATTCCAGTGAGCCCGCGCTTGCGCCGACTGTACTGAATAGTGATCCAAACATGCTGTTGCCTCCCTGTCAGTTATTTCCTTGTTATCCAGAGTATCTCAGGCGGATGGTTCTTCTGGTTGAGCAGGCTTACATAAGCCGCGTGATACTTCTTCTGATCAAGCGCCTCTGCCCACTCGAGAACGGCTTTCTTCTCCTCGGCGCCCGCCTCGTGGCCGTCGTACATCACGACAGTCACTATACCGCCGGGTTTTATTATATCGAGCGCGCACCTTAGGCCTTCGAGAGTGGTATCCGCCGTAGTGGTGATGCTGTGGTCGCCGCCGGGCAGATAGCCCAGATTGAACACAACAGCGGAAGCGCTCCTCTCGGGTATATGCTCACCCATTGAGACGAACGACTGCTCCACCGGACGGACGTTGGTAAGCCCATGCGACAGCAGCCTTGCCTCTGTCAGCAGATGCGCGTTCCTCTGTATATCGAACGCGTAGACTTTGCCCTTGCTGCCGACCGCGCGCGCCAGCATCACGGTGTCCTGCCCCGTGCCGCATGTAGCATCAACTGCAGTGTCGCCCGGTTCTATGTATCTCAGGGTCACCGCCATCGCCAGTTCAGTTGTCCGTGTTATCAGATTGCTCATTCGAACATTCTCTTCTTATGTCCTACTTTTTGAGCGGCAACAGCTCGTACGGCTGCACCTTCGCGAATTCGTCAAGTGTAAGCTCAACAAGGTATCCGCCTCCGCCTCCGTTGATGAGGACTGTCTCCATATCACCCGCACATTCATCGAAGATCACTCTGTACTGGTTCTTCATTCCGAGAGGAGACGTTCCTCCGTGTACGTATCCCGTAAGAGCCTTCAGCTCTACCGGCTTTATCATCTCAAGAGCGTGCTCGCCGAGAGCTCTTGCTGTCTGTCTCTGCGACAGCTTTGCCAGAGCCGGAACGACGAAAACATAAACGCTTCCTGTTGTGTCGCCCTTCATTACGAGAGTCTTGAAAAGTCTTGCAGCCTTGTCAGCTCCTACTGCTCTTGAATAATCCTCGCCGCTGATAGCTCCCGGAGCCTCAAGGAATTCGTACTTAGCGTTTACCGCATCGAGTGCTTCTGTTGCAGGTGTTGTGATTTTGCCCATTTTTAGTTTCCTCTTTTCTTTATT
>CADATR010000250.1 GCA_902790885.1 uncultured Eubacteriales bacterium | reverse complement strand
CTGCGACGACGAACTCACAGCCGACGACAAGGCATACTGCCCTGAGGCTAAGTTCTCACTCAAAAACCAGCTCGTATTCGGAGAAGCTCACGACCCACAGATCGACAGATCTCCATGCGGCACAGGTACATCAGCTAAACTTTCCTGGCTCTACAAAAACGGCAAACTCGGAGTTGGTGAATGCTTCGTATATAAATCATTCATCGACACAAGATTCATCGGAACCGTCGCAGAGCTCGGACCAAAAGTCGGCGAATTCGACACAATCATTCCACAGGTAACAGGAGCCGCTTACCTCTGCGGAGAGGCTAAATGGTTCATGGATCCTGACGACAAGATGACGAAGGGATTCTCCGTCTAATTGCCATCTGATAGCAAAATCTATAAATCAAAAGGGGCTGTCGCATTTGGATAAATGTGGCAGCCTCTTAACTTGCCCGTCTTGTGGCGGGTTCTTTTGATGCAAGCAGTCTGAAAGCTTTGCAAATGCTTGGTTTTTTCAAAAAACAAAAAAGCTCCGCATCCATAAGATACGGAGTTTGGTGGTAAAATGTAAGTATGCTAAACGAAAACATTTTACGCCAAAATTATACGTTGTTTTCAAGGCCGTATCAACTAAAACTTCCGCTCGAAATCGGACATGTCATACCCGACAACGACTGCGTGAGGCTCCTGGGTCAGTTTGTGGAGGAACTGGATCTTAGTGATCTTTATTCGACCTATTCCAGAGTGAAGGAAAATCAAGTGAGCCCTAGACAGATGTTGAAGATAATGTTGTACGCCTACCATGAACACAACTACTCCTCAAGAGGGATTGAAAAGGCCTGCAAAAGAGACATCAATTACATGTATCTTTTGGAAGGAAGATCCGCGCCTGACCATGCAACCATAGCCAGATTCAGATCGCTCCACTTCGGACAAGTAGCAGACAAGTATCTTGCCATGACTGTCAATTACCTGAAGGATCTTGGAGAGATTAGCGGTAAAGAGATTTTCATCGACGGAACGAAGATTGAGGCCAATGCCAACAAATACACCTTCGTCTGGAAGAAAGCAGTAACAAAGAATCAAGCGAAGCTTCTGGACAAGACCGCGCTGCTGGTTCAGGAGTGTGTCGAGACATACGGGCTCAGAGAGATATGGCGAGGCCAGGTCAAAGAAAAGCATCTCAGCAAAATCCTCAAAAATTTATATAAGATTAAGGACGAAGAAGGCATAGAGTTTGTGCATGGCAGTGGATGCCGCAAGACACAGCTTCAGAAGCACATCGAACTGCTCGAGGAATACGCAGAAAGATTCAAGGAGTATTCCAGGAAGCTGGAAGTCCTCGGAGACCGCAATAGTTATTCCAAGACAGATCCTGATGCGACATTCATGCGCATGAAAGAAGACGCTATGCTCAATGGTCAACTGAAGCCAGCATATAATCTGCAGCTTGGAGTCGACTCCGGATATATCTCATGGCTCACGCTGTCTCCAAGACCTACGGACACCGCCACTTTAATACCATTCCTGACCGGCATGGAGAAAGCACTTCATCACAGATATCCAGTGGTCGTAGCGGATGCAGGATATGAGAGCGAGGAAAACTACAGCTTTCTCGAGGATCTCGGCATTTCTGCAATGATCAAGCCGGCAAACTTCGAGATATCTAAGAAGCGCAACTACAAAAAAGACATAAGTCGCAGAGAGAACATGCCGTACAATCCTGACGGCGACTACTACACATGTAAGAACGGTTGTCGGCTATATGCCTGCGGCATACATCATAAGAAAAGTGTAAGTGGATACAATCGCAAGGTAACTGTTTATCGATGCTATGATTGCCAAGGATGCTCACACAAGTCTGAATGCATCAAAGGTAAGAACTGGAAGACTCCGGAGGAAGAGCGCTTCAAAAAGTTAAACGTGTCGCGGAAGTTCGAGCGGCAACGCAAGGAATGTCTTGAGCGGATCACCAGTGAAGAAGGGATTAAACTGAGAGTCAATCGCAGTATTCAGGCTGAAGGTGCCTTCGCCTTGTGGAAAGAAGATGGAGCCTTCCGACAATTCCTGTGTCGGGGGCAAGCGAACGTCTACGCTGAAAGCGTGTTGATGGCAATAGCTCAGAACATAGACAATCTTCATCGAAGGATACAGAACAGAAAACTCGGGACTCATCTGTACGAAGTGGGCTAAGAGATAAAAACTGAATAAGCAGCGTCGTTTGGTGTGCGCAAAAATCAAGAAGCAGACTGTCGATGACTGGATCATCGGGATCCTGTCGGAGACTGTCTGCTTTTTCCGAGTTAAGAGGCTGCCACATTTATCCAAATGCGACAGCCCCCTTTATTATTTATTTGATGTCGTTATCTGTGCTGCCCTGACGGAAAGTCGTGATGTCATCGATCTTTTCGTATGTAGGATACTGGTTGATTGCTGCTGCATAGAGAGCTGCACATGTTACGAGGTCCTGTTTCCATGTGATCTCGTTAGGAGCGT
>CADATR010000249.1 GCA_902790885.1 uncultured Eubacteriales bacterium | reverse complement strand
AAAACGACCTTGCCATAAGCGGCGAGGCTGCTCTCGAGCTGCTCGAGGTCAATCAGTACGATCTTATCCTGCTCGACATAAACATGAGAGGCATCAATGGCTTCGAAGTCATACAGCGCATCAGATCCAGAGGTCTTACGACACCGGTCATGGTAGTTAGCGGCCGTAAGGAAGACCAGGACGCTCTGTACGGACTTGAGATCGGAGCTGATGACTACATCATCAAACCTTTCAACCCGGTGACACTGGTCGCGAAGGCCAAGGCTCTCATCAGAAGAAGCCGCGAGCGCTCGCCGCAGAGCACGAGCAACATAATCGAGGCAGGGCCTTTCACTTATAACACAACGACCCTGAGGTTCTACAAGAACGACGTCGAGATCCCGCTGTCCGCAAAAGAGAACTCCATGATCAAGCTCTTCATCGACAACGTGGACCACATATTCTCGAAGGATATGATCTACAGCGTCATCTGGGGAGAGACTATCATCGACGAGAACGCCATCATGGTCTACGTAAACAGACTAAGACAAAAGATCGAGGACGACCCTTCGAATCCTCGTTACCTCATAACCGTGCGCGGACTCGGATACCGTTTCACAGTCCGCTAGAAAAACGGTAAGCAAAAGCAAAACAAAATGCATGCAGGCGACCCTGCATGCATTTTTCATTGACTTTGTTTTAAGGCCTATTCGCCGTCGGTTTCTGCGGCTTCTTCCGCTTCACCCGCAGCAGCATCGGCAGCATCGTCCGCTGCATCCTCCGCGTCGTCTGCGGCATCGCCGGCATCATCCGCTGCTTCCTCGGACTCTTCCTGCGCTTCTTTTATGATCTTCTTGGCCTCTCTGTACGAGAGTTTTACATAGTTGATCGTCTTGTCGCCCTGCTTGACACCGACCTTGACTTCTCCGCTGAAGCCGCGTGTGAGAGGCTTCACGGAAGTAAGGAACGAAGCACCCATGTTCTCGAGCATCTCCTTGCCGTCATCGCCCTGGTACTGCGCGACAGCTTCCTCAGGAGCGTCCTCGGCAACTTTGAATACCATCTTTATGGTGTTGCCCTCAGCGCGCATCGTTACAGTAGTGTACTCATCGACTGCGGCATTGGTATACATCTCGTTATAGCCGTTATCTTCCAGATACTTCTCGATGGATGCCGGCTTGCTGAAGTAATTGTAGAGACCTACGAACGCGAACATCAGGATCAGCACTCCGAAGATGAGCAGCGCGAGGAATCCGTTGTTAGGTCTGCGCTTCTTCTCTTCGACCTTGTTAGCTTCCTTGCGTGCAGCCTTGGCCTCACGTCTCTCGGCCTTTTTCTTCCTCTTGGCCTCAGTGGAGCTCAGCACTTCCCTGACGTCTTCTGCCTTCTCTGCGGCCTCATCCTTTGCTTCCTGGATCTCTTCCTTAACTTCGTCTGCAGCTTCCTGGATCTCTTCCTTTACATCTTCTGCAGCGTCCTTTATTACGTCTTTTACTTTCTTTTCTTCTGCCATTTTTCTACTCTTTCCCGTTATATTTTCATCGGCTCTGCCGTTTTTTGCCAACGCGCATATTATAACCTTATCTTCTTTTGAGGGCAATAGTCCGCTAAAGCTCTGCCCCGCAGTCCAGGCAGTACTCGGAGCCCTTCGGATTCAGCATACCGCACTCAGGGCATACCAGCATCTCCGATTCATCTACTGCGTCAGCGATCTTCACCTGCACTCCGGCATCGAGCTTTTCAGCTATCGACCACGCATAACTGTTGATCTTGGTATCCTGCCTTGACGGCTTTATGCCCGCCGCTTCCGAGATCGCCGCAACGCCCGCCTCAAAGGCTTCGTCGTCCGTCCAGAATATGTCTTCGACCGTACGCTCACCCTGCCTGTCGATCACAAGCACCGCCAGACGGAACTCACTGCACACCAGGACGGTGTATATGGAACTGTCCATTATGAGGACGCCGTAGTCGAGCGGCTTTCCGTCCCCGTCCGTAAATACCGCAGCTCTTCCGGCGCACTTCATGGCGCTGAACGTCTGCGGCTTTTTGTTGATTATCAGATAATTGCTTTTTACCATTTAAACCTTTATATCAGAAAGTTATTCCGAGAATGTCGATCAGTATGCCCCAGGCTATGCCAAGACCGAGCAGAGTTCCTATCACCTGCGCATTCTCTTTTTTCTTGTTGTTTGTACGCACTAGCACCAGCAGACCGACCCCGGCTCCTACCAGCAGCCCTGACAGCAGCTGTCCCGACGTGAGCAGTCCTTCAAGATACATCTGTGTGATCAGGACCGACGCCGCGCAGTTTGGTATGAGACCGATGATACCGGTTATTATAGTGCCGGCTACAGGAGCTCCGGTGAGAAGCGACGCGAGAACGTCTCCTCCGACCGTCTCCATGAGAAGGCTCAGCACCAGCGAAACAACAAAGATGAATCCCGTTATCTTCAGCGTATGTATGAGGGCGGAATGCAGTATGCCGCCTTCTTCCTCCTCGCAG
>CADATR010000248.1 GCA_902790885.1 uncultured Eubacteriales bacterium | reverse complement strand
AGGATAATACTTCGTCTCAGAAAGAAATACCCTGACTTCAGCATCATCGACGTAAAACCGGAAGTTTACGATGTCTTCAGAATGACCGGGTTCACTGAGATGATGAAGATCGAAAGGGCTTACCGCCGCGTATCTGTTGAAGGCTGCGAGGAGATAGGCAGGGGAGCCAACGGCAGTCTTTACCGCATAGATGAAGACAATGTCGTCAAGGTATATAACAATCCTGAGGCTCTCGAAGACATACAGCATGAGCGTGAAGTTGCGAGGCTGGCTCTTATCCTCGGCATACCTACAGCCATTTCCTATGATGTCGTCAAGGTAAACGACAGCTACGGATCGGTATTCGAACTTCTCAACGCCAGGTCGTTCTCGAAAATACTCGGGACTGAGCCGGAAAAGCTCGACTGGTGCGTAGAGGAGTATGTTGAGATGCTGAAACGCATCCACAGTACTGAAGTGCCTGAAGGCAAGCTTCCGGACATGAAAGAGAAAGCCATCTCGTGGGTCAGGTTCATACAGGATGTCCTTCCTGAGGAGGCCGGCAGAAAGCTGCTTTCTCTGGTTGAGGCAGTCCCGCATGATGACCACATGCTGCATGGTGACTATCACACAAAGAACATCGAGCTCCAGGATGACGAGGTGCTCCTCATCGACATGGACACGCTCTCTGTCGGACATCCTATCTTTGAATTCGGTCAGATGTTCAACTCGTACGTTGGCTTCTTCGAGCTCGATCACGACGCGATCCTGTCCTTCCAGGGATTCAGCTATGAAGTGGCTCAGGAATTCTGGCACAAGACGCTCGCGAAATACCTCGGCACAAATGATGAGAATGTGATTCGCAGCGTTGAAGACAAGGCCCGCGTCATTGGCTATACAAAGCTGATCAGAAGATCGATAAGAAGGGGCGGTTTCGACGACGAGACCTGCAGAACAGAGATCGAGTTATGGAGAAAAGAGCTTTTAGAGCTACTCGAAAAAACAGATACGCTGCTGTTTGAAGCCGATCTTGAGGGCGTAAAGAACAACAGGGATCTTGACATAGAAGCCATTGAGGCGAACCTCGATGAGGTGATGGAGTATGTCAACATGAATCTCGAAGCAGCAGATGTGTCGATGAAGGCTCAGATGCAGATCGCTGTTGCTGTTGAGGAGATCTTTGTCAATATCTGCAAATATGCTTATCACCCTGATAAGGGAAGAGCTGTTGTCCGCGTTGAGGTAGTGGATGATCCTGTGCAGGTAAAGATCACCTTCGTCGACCACGGCAAGCCGTACGATCCGCTGCTCAAGGACGATCCGGATGTTACGCTCTCCGCAGAAGAGAGAGAGATAGGCGGCCTTGGCATCTTCATGGTGAAACAGTCCATGGATGCTGTTGAATACGAGTACAAGGACGGAAGCAATATTCTCACACTTGTTAAGAACCTTTGATATGTTACGTTTGACAATTTGATTCAAGCGGATGAATAAACAGATTATTACAGGAGGTATAGGATGGCAGATGGTAAACTGATCGATAAGGTCAAAGCGCTGCTCGACAGCAATGCAAACGCGTCACTCAAGGACGCAGCTAAAAAGTGGCTCGACGAAGCTGACGAAAAGTATGGCGACAAGTTCGATGAGCTGAAGGAAAAAGGCAGCGATGCATGGGACAAGCTTGGCGAACTCGCAGACAAGTACTCTGAAAAGAGCATTGAAGCCAATGAAAAATTGTCCAAAATGGGCGGTAAGGTAGCTGAAAGCGCAGGCAAATTCGCTGAGAAGGCAGCTCCTGTTGTTGATGACCTCAAGGAGAAAGCAGCTCCTAAGATCGAAGAGCTCAAGGGCAAGGCAGCTCCTGTTGTAGATAAGGTCACTGAGATGGAGTTCATCAAGCAGCTCAAGGCAGGCATCGCATCACTCGACGAAGTCATCGATACATTCAGCAAGCCTGAGATGGCAGACAAGATGGGCGCTGAAGCCGCTGAGCAGATCAGAGCTCACGCAGAGGCAATGAAGGCAGAAGGCAAGAAGTTCTGTGACTGCCCTGCATGCACACAGGCCAGAGAGATCCTCAAAGAGCTCGGAGAAAGCATCGAAGAGCCTGAAGTAGGAGAATAGTACAATCCAGCGTGGACGTCCGCTGAAACAGGCGTCTGAAGCAGTTCGGGTCCGATATCCTGCTTCTAAAATATCAAAACCAAAGGAGAAAAAAATCAAATGAAAAACACAGACCCAAAAGTTCTGTGGATCACTCAGGGCGCTGTTATAGCGGCTCTTTATGTGGTCCTCACATTAGTTTTCGCGCCGATATCCTTCGGCCCGGTGCAGGTGAGGATAGCTGAGGCACTCTGCATACTGCCGATGTTCACCCCTGCGGCTATACCGGGGCTGTTCATAGGCTGCCTTTTAGCAAACCTCATCGGCGGAGGCATCATGCTCGACGTGATTTTCGGAAGCCTTGCCACACTGATCGGAGCTGTTCTGGGTTACATGCTCCGCA
>CADATR010000247.1 GCA_902790885.1 uncultured Eubacteriales bacterium | reverse complement strand
CCCTTGTATGTGCAGTAGATGCCGAGTATGGTCTCGTAGTAATCATCCGCGAACGACGGCTCCTTGATGTGGCATGCAGATACAGTTACCACAGGTACCGAGAACGGTTCAAGTGGCTTCGGCAGAACTTTGCGTATTGCTTCAGGGTCAGTCAGGTAAGCAAGATAGATACCCTCCTGCTTATCCATTCTGGATACCTTTGCGAAGTTCTTCATGTCGTCAGCGGAGAGCACGAAGCTTGGCTCAGGTTTCTTGAAGAGATCAGCGCCTACTTCATAACCTGTCTTTGTGGCCGGAGCAATGGTGCCGTCCTTGATGGCCGAGCCGACAAGCTTGACGCAGATGCCCTTCTCTTCGAGAGCAGCCTTCAGGCTCTGGTCAGGGCGGTAACCGAGCGACAGCACTACTGCCTCTGCATCGATCTTCTTCTCCTCTTTTGTATCCACATCCTCAACCAGAACACCGTCAGGCAGTATCTCCTTGAGAGCATGTCCGAGTGCCCAGTGGATGTCCATCTTATTGAGACGCGACATTACATCTGCGACATTCGTCTTATATGCATTCGTTCCGGCAGCCTTCAGCATGTCGACGTAAGTGACCTTACAGCCCTTGTCTCCCAGATACTCACCTGTCTCAAGGCCAGTGAGCCCTGCGCCGATCATGGCAACGGACTTTCCGGTGATATCCTTTTTACCGGTAAGGACTTCTTCGATCGTATATACATTGTCGCCGTTTACGCCAGGCAGCGAAGCCGGGAAGATAGGTGCCGATCCGGTAGCGAGAACTACTGCATCAGGCATATCGTCTGCAGTCGCTTCCTTGCCGAGCTGTACATCGACTCCGAGCCTTGCAAAGCTGTCAGCGAAGTAATCAGCGATCCACTGCATCCTCTCTTTGAGCGGAGGAAGCTTAGCGAGATTTACTGTTCCGCCGAGCTCTTCCTGACGGTCGATCAGGGTCACCTTTACGCCTCTCTTAGCAAGAGTCTCTGCTGCTGTCATTCCGCCAGGGCCTGCACCAACTACAACGACTTTGTGGCCTGCTGTATCCGGCTCGAGCTCGCCGAGTCTGTACTCATTGCATGTACGAGGGTTGACTGCGCATTCGAACGGAAGTCCCTGGGCATTGAGTCCAAGCAGCGTCTCGAAGCACCTCAGGCAGTTGATGCATCTCTTGAGCTCGCTCTCTCTGCCCTCCTGAACTTTGCGGCCCCACTCAGGGTCAGCCAGCCACGATCTTCCCATTCCGACGAAATCTACAACTCCGCCTTCGAGGAACGCTTCAGCAACAGCCGGCTCTCTGATCGATGAAACAGCGATCACCGGTACTTTTACGTGATCCTTGACGGCCTTGACGAAGTCCTTTCTCCAGCCCTGAGGGAAGGAAATCGGCTCTACCGATGTGATGCCCGTCTCGTAAAGTCCGCAGCTGACATCGAGGAAGTCGATGCCTGCCTGCTCGAGCACCATGCAGATCTTGATGCCGTCCTGGATGTGGATGTAGTCCTCTGTGACACCGATGTTGCTGAGGAACTCCTCTACTGAAACACGGCATCCGAGCGGATAATCCGGACCGCATTTTTTGCGGATATCTTCGATTATTTCAAGAACTATGCGCATGCGGTTCTCGAAGCTTCCGCCGTACTCATCAGTTCTCTTATTTGTATATGGTGAAAGGAACTGCTGGAGCAGATACCCGTGTGCGCAGTGAAGCTCGATGCCGTCGACGCCGGCCTTCTGGCAGCGAACCGCGGCATCTCCGAACTGCCCTACCAGCTCGTGGATCTCGTCGAGTGTCATGGCGCGTGTCTCCTGCATCGACACCTTGCACATGATGTCCGATGCGGATACGCAAGGCTGTCCGCCTATGAGCGAGGACATTCCCTCACGCCCCGGATGGTGGAGCTGAATAAAGATCTTGCTGCCGTACTTGTGCACTGTTTCAGCAAGTTTTGCAAGCCCCGGAATGTGGCGGTCGCTGGTAGCAGAGATCTGTCTGAACATTCCTGCACCGGTCTTGTCGTTCACCCGGCAGATCTCAGGCATGATCAGTCCGCAGCCGCCTTTTGCCCTTGCTTCAAAATAAGCGAGCATTGCAGGTCCGACAGTTCCGTCAAGTTCCGCAAGGTTTGTGCCCATCGGGGTCATTACCAGGCGGTTTTTGATCTCGACATTGCCTATCCGGCCTTTTTCAAATAGCTTGTCATACATGATTGTTCAACCTCCCTATTAGTAAAACAATAATGGTTTACAATAAAATTATACTCTTGCAGCAGCAACAAGTTTCATAGCAATAATGCATGTACGAAAAAAATACGAAATAAAAAAGCAATAGGGATGGTACCCTATTGCGTCGTCTCATATTCATATTGCGCTGCCGCTGTCACTGCATTCTCAGAGGAAGCTCCATGCGGTTTGCCTCAAGGAGCTCCTTGTTGCTCAGTATTTCGGCCGCCGGGCCGTCTGCCGCGACGCGTCCGCCCGAGATGAGGATCACCCGGTCGCAAGTGTCGAGTATCATGTCGAGATCGTGGGACGCGATGAGCTTGGTCTGGTCGAGCTCGCGTATGGTGTTGATGACGAGGCGGCGGTTGTAAGGGTCGAGGGCCGAAGTCGGCTCATCCATGAGGATAGCCGCCGGCTCCATCGCGAGTATCGTGGCGATGGCTCCCATGCGTTTTTCGCCGCCGGATATCTTATGATTGTAACGATGCTTGAGATATTCGAGGCCGAGGCGCTCAAGCACTTCGTCGACGCGCTTGTCGACTACTTCGCGGCTGAGACCATAGTTGAGCGGTCCGAAGATCATGTCCTCGTAGACGGTAGGCATGAACATCTGGTTATCGGAGTTCTGCAGCACGAAGCCGAGCTTGGCACGGATCTCGCCGAGAGTCTCCTTCTTTACCTCAGTGCCGTCGATCAGCACCTTGCCGTCAACTGCCTGCAGCAGTCCCAGCAGGAGCTTCATTATTGTGGACTTGCCGGCACCGTTCGCGCCGATGAGTCCGACGGACTCGCCCTTCTCGATGCGGAACGACATGTCGTGGATCACATCCTTGCCACTTTCATATGAAAAATTTACGTTCTGGAATTCTATCATCTTTTACCTCATATCGGGAACGGGGCCTGACCCCATTGACTCCATTGCCTTATTTCACCACCAGCCCACCGAGGAGCTGAGCGATGTTGCCATAGCGCAGCAACACGAAGAACAGCATGCAGCCTGCCATGAACAGAGCGTCGCGCGCTTTGAAGCGGTCGATATCTGCGTAATGGAAGTGGTC
>CADATR010000246.1 GCA_902790885.1 uncultured Eubacteriales bacterium | reverse complement strand
CAGAACACTTGAGGACGCTGGTACACTTTGGTCACCAATGTTCCCATGGACAGCTTGCGGAGCTTGGCAGAGCACAGCTCTCGGCATGAGCCCATTCGTTTACTTCCCGTTCGCATTCGTTAACCTGCTGAACCCAATCTATGCAGCAGTTACAGCTTCCCTCGGACGCAACATCTTCTGGGCTGATGGTTCTTACACCAACCTCTTCGGAAAGACTAAGGCTGGTGACCCAGCTGAGGCTCCAGAAGCTGAGCATGAGATCGCTCTTAAGAACCTTGAAGCACTCCGTGAGGCTGGCAAGGCTCCAAAGATCAACGCTTAGTAACAGTGCATTTATAGGTGCATCGGGACTGCGTGTGATGCACGTCATATAAACGGCAAGCATCACATATTCCGAACAAAATCAAAGACCGCTGCCGTAATGTCATTTACGGCAGCGGCTTTTTCTTAAAGGAGATAAGTATATGGAACGTAAATATCCGTGGGCCGATCTCGGCACACCGGTATATATAGGAATAGGAAGAAAAGAGCGCAAGGCATGGGTGATCGTCTATGCCTGGTTTTGCGTGGCCGTTATGGTACTCTGCACATTTATCACAAAGTACCACTTACCGTGCGCGCTTCTTGCGATCTTCCTGGCACTGGCAATACTGGTCAAAAGGACAGACGCTGTTACAGAACGCGGTCTTGAGAGCTTTATAGATGTAAAGTTTTTCTCAAGTCATGAGATCTGGCCTTGGGACGAGATAGAGGCAGTCACCTACGAGACCAATCCGGATGTTCCTGATACCACCCTTCTTTATTTCACTCACAATGAGGTGCGAACACGTAAGGCATTCTTTAAAAATGAAGATGTCGTAATGATAAAAGTGCTCGCAAGCAAGAAAAACAAGAATATCAAATTCTACGACGGTAATGAATACCGCGAAGAGGCGCGCGAATTGAACGCGAGCCAGAAACGCAGAAGGAAAAAGAAATGAAACTCGAAGTAATCAGGGCAAACCCTGCAGGAAATATAACTCTCTTTGTTAAGACTCCTGTCGAGAAGGCGATCAGAGGGTCGCTGGCGGAAAAGCTCCTCGCTATAGAAGAGTTCGCCGCAGAACAGGTAGGTTATTACTGCGAGCCGGGTGAAGGCTTTGACGGTCACATGGAGATGGCCGGCGGAGAATTCTGCGGCAACGCGTCAAGGGCGTACGGATTTCTGATGGCTCAGGAGAAAGGCCTTACAGGTAAGGTACATCTCACACTTGATGTGAGTGGCTCCGATGTACCGGTAGAAGTCGACGCTGACATGGACGAAGGAACAGCCAGGGCAAGCATGCCTCTTCCTAGATTCGTAAAGCCGGCTGAGGCAGGCGGAACACCAGGCGTGCTGGTACACCTTGGAGGCATAGCGCATTTTGTTGTCGAGGATATCGAGCCTACGGAAGAGTTTTTCGATAAAGCCGAGGCGGAGATCTTCAAAGATATGAAAGAACTCGATGCCTATGGCGTGATGTTCACCGACAGCGAGACAGGCAGACTTACGCCTCTCGTAAAGGTGCCGGCGGCAAATTCCCTTTACTGGGAAGGCAGCTGCGGCAGCGGAAGCCTTGCAACAGCTATAGCAGGGACTGAAGGCATGCCTGACGGAGACTACGCTATGGACCTCGTACAGCCGGCCGGAACAGTCCGCGCTGAGGTCACACGCGAAGGCGGAAAAGTCAAAAAAGCATTTATCGGTGGAAATATCAGTATAGATGAACCGAAATACATCGAAATACAATAAGTTTGTGATATAATTGTTATGATCCGGGATCGGAGAAACAGATTCCGGGATATGATCTAACACAACGGAGGTAAAACATGGCTGATTATGAAAAGGCAATGACAATCAAGCTGGATTATGAGCTTCCAGAGTATCCTGAAATGGATCCTCAGTACAGAAGAGCTCCTAGAAGAGAAGCGCATCTTACAGAAGCTGACAAGGCTCTCGCTATCAAGAACGCTCTCAGATACATCCATCCTGATCATCATGAGCAGATGGCGAAGGAATTCGCACAGGAACTCGAAGAGCACGGACGTATCTACGGATATCGTTTCCGTCCTGAAGGCAAGCTTTACGGAAAGCCAATCGACGAGTACAAAGGCGCTTGCATCGAAGGTAAGGCTATCCAGGTAATGATAGACAACAACCTCGACTTCGATATCGCTCTCTACCCATATGAGCTTGTTACTTACGGCGAAACCGGACAGGTTTGCCAGAACTGGATGCAGTACAGACTCATCAAGAAGTACCTCGAGGTACTGACACAGGATCAGACACTCGTAGTTATGTCGGGACATCCTCTTGGACTTTTCCATTCACATAGACTGGCACCAAGAGTTATCATCACTAACGGCCTCATGATCGGTACATTTGATGATCTCCATAACTTCAATAGAGCTGCTGCACTGGGCGTAGCTAACTACGGACAGATGACAGCCGGCGGCTGGATGTACATCGGACC
>CADATR010000245.1 GCA_902790885.1 uncultured Eubacteriales bacterium | reverse complement strand
GGGCAATATGACTTTTTCAGGAAGTGAATCGTCTGATACACATCTGCACCGAGATAAAAGATAGAATCTGCGATTATGCAGTCGAAGGTGCGGTTCAGCGCATCCCTCTTGAATTCCTGAAAGCCGTCGTTCATTTTCCGATCTCGCAGGCGGTCGGAATACCGGTTGGATATCCTCCAGTGATGCTTTCTGGCGAATTCACGGATCCTCTCTCTCTGATCTGACATCGGGCTGCTTCCCACATCGACTGTCGGATCATAGCAGGTCGTTCTGACATAGCTCGCACATCTCATACAGCGATCACCCCTTTCTGACAGCTCGCTTTCTTCCCAAGAAGCTCCGCGAGCGCCATGATCTCATCACCGTAATGGAACTTGACTTCGATCTCATATCTGCTGTGAATAATAATTTGATCAACCATCATCACAAGTGCCTTGCGAGTCAGTTTCTGGACACTGCCGAAGTTCCTGACTTCCGAGATCCAGTCTGACGGCAGCAGCGGCTCGCTCAAGATGTTCTCCTTTTTCTCTGTCAGCGAAATTCTGGTCTCTTCGATCTGACTGATCTTGTTGTTGTAGCTTACGGTAAGCTCGTCGTAGTCTTCCTGATCGATGATGCCGTCATGATAGTTCTCGAAGAGTTTTTTCTTCAGTCCCCGATATCTGGCTTCTTCCTTATCCAGATTTGCAATCTGCTCATCGATCACCTTAACGCGTCTGGCTTCCAAAGGCTGGTGATCCATCGCTCGTCCGAGCCGGTCAAAGTCCAGCACCAGTTCTATCTGATTCTGGACTATTTCCCGGACTGCTTTCTCCAGCGTTTTTTCATTTATACGATGATAGGAACACTGCCCATATTTCGTTGAGGAGCACTCGTAATAGATATGATCCTTGCGCCCAGTATGAGTGACGTGGCGAATCATGTTCTGTCCGCAGTCGCCGCACTTCACCAGTCCGGAAAAAAGATTCACGGTTTCTTTCTCCGGAGCAGTACGCATATCGAACTGATCTATATACTGCACTCTGTCGAAGACCTCTTTTGAGATGATCGGTTCAACAACGCCTTCGACTTTGATCCAGTCCTTTTCATCCACCGGCTGAAGCTTCTTGACTTTGTAATTGACCTTGCGCTTCTTGCCTTGTGCCAGGACACCGATATATATCTCATTGGTCAACACGTTCTTCACGTTGCCATGATGCCACCTCGGGTTATCGCTGCTCAGATAGCTGCAAACAAAATTGGTACCACTGGACCGCTTATACTGCAGCGGCGATGCGATTCCCATATTGTTCAGCTTGTCTGCGATGCGTCCCGGGCTGTATCCTTCAAGCCGCAGATTGAAGATCATCTTCACGACCTCCGCCGCCTTATCATCGACGATCAGTTTATTTACATCATTGGGATCTTTCTTGTACCCGTAAGCAGCAAAGCTCCCGACGAACTTACCGTTCTTACGTTTGGTATCTAGCTGGCTTCTGACCTTCATGGAGATATCTCTGCAATAGGCGTCGTTGATCAGATTTTTGAACGGAATGATGATCTCATCAGCTTCGTTCGACTCACTGGCACTGTCGTAATTGTCATTGATGGAAATAAATCGAACTCCGAGCATAGGAAAGATCTGATCGATGTATCTTCCGGTCTCGATGTAATTACGGCCAAGCCGTGAGAGATCCTTGACGATGATACAGTCGATCACATTCTTTTGGACGAGATCCATCATTTTCTGAAAACCGGGTCTGTCGAAGTTAGTGCCGGTATAACCGTCATCGGAATACTCACCGTACAGTTTGATGTCAGGATGGGATTCGATATAAGATTTGAGCAGCTCACGCTGATTATGGATGCTGTCGCTCTCTTTCTTGCCCTCGTCATCACGGGACAGTCTCAGATATATCGCAGCATGGTAGATTTCTTTTTTGTTTGCACGCATAAAAGCCATTGACCTCCTTTGCAATCTGTCATTACAAAGAAATCAATGGCTTCTTATATGTCTTGTTTATTATGACCCAAGAACAATCTACCACAGTCTCTCTGTTTTGACAATAACCAAATTTCACATTGGATACAGCATGTCCACCTTCAGATAATCTTCCATGCAGTCCTGCAGCGTCCTCCCGTTCCCCGAGAAACTCACCTTCACAACAGTCTCACCTACTTTGTAGGCATATGGATTCGGTACTTGCTCCAGCAAGGAAAGAATCCTCTTCTGAGGCGGCAGTCTTTTGTCGATCTTGATATCCTGGATATCTATAACGTCCTCCGGACTGATGCTCCTGATATCTTCCTTCTTCATTTTCACAAGCTGTCTCTTAAGATCTTCTGCATTTTCATATCTCATTTTTCAAAGCCTCCCTTCACTTACACCGACAAATTCTTCAAAAAGGCAAGCTCCAAACAAAAAACTTTTTTAAAAGAGTTTGCCTAAACGCGTTTTTTGTCGGTATAGGTGAGAGGCATTTTTTTAATCAAGATAGGTTGCTGTCGCATAGA
>CADATR010000244.1 GCA_902790885.1 uncultured Eubacteriales bacterium | reverse complement strand
CAAGAAAATTAAGAAATAGGGTAATTTTTTATTGAATGTTGACAGAAGCGTACAATTCCCCCACAAATTTGTCATGACTAATCAGAAGCAAGCCCCTCTCACGCCGAATTTATGCAGATACTGTCCGCCGCATCAGAACTCTTCTCCGCCTACAAAAAGCCCCGAAACATTTTCAGAGTGCTTCGGGGGCATCGTATTTTACACGGCTGCTAAGATCGGGATCTAAAACTACTTTTTCCCGTATTTCTTTAGCTTATTGTAGAAATAAATACAGGCTTCCGATTCGCTTTTGAATGTGGTCATTCCTGTTCGGCTTCCTCTTTCGCTGTAATATACGATCCAACTGCCGTTCTCGGCAGTTAAGCATAAAACTTCATTTGGAAGTCCGCCTTTCATTATAGAGTAGCAATCTTTTGGAACTTGTATTTTTTTCAGTTTCGCTTCCAGTTCGTATATGTCCATTATCATCCCTCATTTGTTTTTAAAAAGCTCAGATCTGTGTTAGTAATGATTATAGCACGGCATCGCTGCTTTGTCAATAAAAACGCCATAGCATTTCCGACCTTGCATCAGAAATACTATGGCTAAAGGTTTCTTTATGAGGATATTATCACTGCTCTTCGTTATTGGAAGACATTGTTATATTGGGCTTATCCGCATCATTCACAGCCTTCTCGGCAGCCTCTTTTTCCTGTCTGAACTTGATGAGGGTCTGCTTGATGGACTGGAGCATCTCCTTGGTGAAGGGCAGGTTATGGAACCTGTTGTAAGGATTTAACACAAAGCCCACAACATTGGGGGTGCTCTCTGTCAGGTTAGCGATATCGCTGAACTTCATGGCAAAGGGCTTGTACTGTGCTGTGGTCTCCAGCTTCTTCAGTTCCTCTGCATCGGTGAATACAGGGAAGAAAGAGTTGCCGTTATCCTTGTTGTTTATCAGCAAAAATTTAGCTGTCTGCCTGTCCTGGAACTGTACGTGGTTGTTCTCGTCAGCCACCAGCTCCTGATTGCTCTCCAGCACCGCAGGCACAAGGAAAGTACCTCTCAGCGCCAGGTTTATCACCTTGTTCTGCGCATCGGGAGTGAACTCCTTCCTCATATCGTTGATAGCTTCTACCAGTTCTGAATTGTCGATCTTGTCATTGCTTACTGTTCCCGAAACTTTGATATTATCGTTCATTTTCAATTACTCCTTTTCACTTTTAGTTGTGTTCGGAGGATTGTTCCTCCAGGTCTATGTCGATTATAAAGTTGGGTCTTGCCTTGGTCTCCAGATATATCTTACCGATATACTCGCCTATAACGCCGATAGCCAGCATCTGCAAGCCGCCCAGCGCCCAAACTGATGTTATGGTCGATGCCCAGCCCCTGACTGTATCGCCTGCTGCCTTGGTAATGAGGAAGTATATCAGCATTATGATAGAGATAACGAATATTATAACGCCCAGTGCGGTAATGAACCTGATGGGCTTTACCGACAGCGAGGTTATGCCCTCTATGGCAAAAGCCAGCATCTTTTTCAGCGGATACTTGGACTCGCCCGCAACTCTCTCGTTTCTCTCATAGGTGACTATATCGCTCTTGAAGCCCACCATGGGCACCATACCTCTGAGGAACAGGTTTACCTCCTTGAACTGTGACAAAGCCTCCAGCGCACGCCTGCTCATAAGTCTGTAATCTGCGTGGTCGTAGGTTATCTCAACGCCCATAAGCTCCAGCATCTTATAGTAACCTCTTGCGGTGCTGCGCTTGAAAGCGGTATCGGTCTCTCTCGATGACCTTACGCCGTATACTATCTCGCAGCCCTCTGCTCTCTTATCGAGCATACCGTCAACTGCATTTATATCGTCCTGAAGGTCGGCATCCATTGATATAACGATGTCCGCATACTTCTTTGCGGTCATGAGTCCTGCCAGCAACGCATTCTGATGACCCTTGTTCCTTGAGAGCTTTACACCTGTGAATATATCGCTCGCCTGCATATTATGCAGCTTTTCTATTATCTCCCAGGTAGCGTCCTTAGAGCCGTCATCCACGAACATTACTTTGCTTTTCCTGCTTATCCTGCCCTCGTCCATGAGAGCGTCCATCTTTTTCATCAGCTCTTTGGCTGTTATGGGCAGCATCTCCTCCTCGTTATAACATGGTATCACTATATAAAGTGTCTCCGCCATTTTAATTTCATCTCCAAATTGTTTTTTCATTTAAGGCAGCACGTGGCTGTGAGGTGCTTATCCTAGTTCGCTGTAGAAAAGGGCTTCCTCGTCACGGTTTATACCGAAAAGCCTGCACGCATTCTCATTTGTTATGCGCAGCACCTCTTCCACCGATACGCCCTTTATCTCCGCCATGACCTTTGCTGTCTCGATTATCATGGAACTCTCGCTCCTCTCACCACGGTAAGGGGGCGGCGCCATATAAGGGCAATCCGTTTCAAGCAGCAGTCTGTCCAGCGGCACTGCCTCGCAGGAACGCCTTGACTTCTTATTGTTCTTAAAAG
>CADATR010000243.1 GCA_902790885.1 uncultured Eubacteriales bacterium | reverse complement strand
GTCATCAGCAGCACATACTCTCCGTGCACCATTTCCGATATGATGCCTCTGTATCTGAGCTCTTGTTCCAGGCGCTCGCCTGAGAGGCCCAGCTCCGACATGCTGATGTTTATCTTGGTCGGGTCGAGACCTTCGCGGTATCTGTACAGAGCAAAGACATCTTCGTCCTGCGCGCCGGAGCCTTTGCTGCCGCCTCCGCTGACGATAGTAAGGCCTTCGATCCGCGAGGCGCCTTTGTAGAAACCTCTGAGATCTTCCTTCCAGGCGCTGATAATCTCGCGCCACTTGCTTCTCATTATCTTTTCATTTATATCAAGGCTCGCCATCAGAAGGTATGACGGGCTGGTGGTCTGCACCATGCGAAGGGCTTCGCTGACCGCATCGATGTCGACCGATTCACCGCATATATTGAGGATGCCGCTGCCCGTAAAGCTGAGCAGAGTTTTGTGCGTGCTGTTTATGACGATATCTGCTCCGAGCGATTCCGCGGCGTGCTTCGGGTGAGGGATGTACGAACCTTCATCTCTTGAAGCTGCTGCGTCATAGTCAAAGAACTTAAGGTGCGCGCCGTGCGCCTGATCGACTATGAGCAGCATGCCGTGGTCGTGGGCTATGTCGGCAAGTACGGCAATATCGCTGAGCATGCCGCAGTAATTAGGGCTGGTGATCAGGATCGCCGAAGCGTCGGGATTTGCCTCGCAGGCTTCTTCGAGTTCGTAAGGGGATATCTCTGCTGCGATGTTATACTCTAGATCGGTCTCGGGGCGTATGTAAACAGGGTTGATACCGCCCAGCCTGAGAGCGCTGAAAGCTGCGTGGTGCGAGTTGCGGCCGAGTATGAGCTTGCCGCCGACAGGCACGCTCGAGATTATAGCGGCGATGATGCCCGCGCTGGAGCCGTTCACGAGCAGCTCCGTATGGCGTACGCCATACAGCTCTGCGTAATTATCCATTACATTACGCAGAGCGCCGCGCGGGCTGAACAGCGAATCAGCTCCGGGGATCTCCGTTATATCCCATGCGGCCGCATCCGAGAGCAGCTCACCGTAGCCCGCCTCATCAAAAAGCGTGCTGCGGCTCTTGTGCCCCGGCATGTGAAACGACACGTTGTCTGCTGCCGCGTTCTTTTTCAGAAAATCCGAGATCGTATAGTCTTTCATAATACAAATTATAACATGCGGGCCATGGTTTTTTATACGTATAATAGCAGCTGCAAAACAGGCAGCGAACATCTTGTCGTCGGATCGCTGCTCCGGTGTGCTTCTGCACTTTCTGCGGAGTGTTCGATGCTTGTTTTGCAGCTGCCTTGTATGTGAAAAGGAACAACCGCGATGTGTTATGTTTTTGGCAGATATGTTTTTTCGACTTTTTTAGTATATAATGGTAAGGCTGTAAACAGCGCTGCTCTTTTATTGTGCAAAAGAAAGCAGAGGCGCTGTAACACTATAAGCACTAGTTAATGTAAGTATAGGTATATGTGAAAGGAGTTTCTAAAGGGATGAGCCAAAGGAAACATTTGCCAAGCATCCATGTACCGCATCATAAGAATACGGCCGCATGCGAGACCGTAACGATGCCGGTACCGGATGAAGTAAGCATCAGCATGTCCCAGAACATCGGCGCTCCTTGCCAGCCCCTCGTACAGAAGGGTGATTATGTGAAGGTAGGACAGAGGATCGGAGACGTAGAAGCCTTTGTCAGCGCACCTATCTTCTCGAGCGTCAGCGGAACCGTTAAGTCGATCGACAAGGTCCGTGGTTCAATGGGTGGCTTCGAAACTCACATAGTGATCGAGACCGACAAGAAGCAGGAGGTCAGCGAAGAAGTACAGGTACCTGTCATCAACAGCTTTGAGGATTTCATCAAAGCTGCAAGAGACAGCGGTATGGTAGGTCTGGGAGGAGCTTCCTTCCCGACTCACGTAAAGCTGAATCCTAAGAATCTCGACGAGTGTGAGTATCTGGTTGTAAACGCAGCTGAGTGCGAACCATTTATTACAACAGATAACAGAGAGATGGTAGAGAACGGACAGGACGTTCTCGACGGCATGAAACTGATCATGCAGTGGCTGAATCTCAAGAAGGGATTCATCGGAATCGAGACAAACAAGCCTGACGCTATCGCAAATCTCAATAGACTGATCGAGCAGAATGAGATCGATGATATCGAGATCGTGCCGCTTCCGTCCAGCTATCCAAAGGGAGCTGAGCGTGTACTCATTTACGAGACAGTCGGCAAGGTCATGAACGCGGGCGTGCTCCCTGCACAGCTCGGAGTCATTCTCGATAACGTATCGACTATCGGCGTAATGGCTGAGTACTTCAAGACCGGAATGCCGATCGTAAGAAGAAGAGTTACGGTCGACGGCGATGCAGTAGCAGAGCCAAAGAACGTATACGTTCCGATCGGTACAAGGATCGCAGACGTAGTTGAATTCTGCGGCGGCTACAAGAAGGAGCCTCGCAAGATCATCATGGGCGGACCTATGATGGGAAGAGCAACAA
>CADATR010000242.1 GCA_902790885.1 uncultured Eubacteriales bacterium | reverse complement strand
AAGAAAAAAGGAAAAAAGAATAATGGAATACAAATGGTCATTAAACGATAACGGAAACATTGTTTTTCCGGTGCCTGAAAAGGTAAAGATCCCGTGGAACAAAAGCAGGGGCGACCTTCCGCTCACGCTTGAATACTTCAACGGCACCATGTACGAAAAGGTCGAAGCTACTGCTAAAAAGCAGCCTATGAACATAGCTCTCGACTTCATGGGAAAGCACATCACTTATAAATACATGATCGATCAGATCAATCTCTGCGCCAAGTCGCTCAGAGTTCTCGGTATCCGCGAGAACGACAGAGTCACCATCGCGATGCCTAACTGTCCGCAGGCCATCTACATGCTCTACGCGGTCAACCTCGTAGGCGCTGTAGCCAACATGATACACCCTCTTTCGGCTGAGAAAGAGATCGAGAACTATCTCAACATGTCGGGCTCTGTAATGGTAGTGACCCTCGACCAGTTCTATCATAAGATCGAGGCTATCCGTAAAAACACAAAGGTGCAGAACGTCATCATCGCGCGCATAAGAGACGAGCTTACCAGACCTATCAAGGTGGGTTACATGCTCACAGAGGGCCGCAAGATCCAGAAGATCCCGAGAGAGGCGCCGGTATTCCAGTGGCCTGACTTCATGGGACTCGGCAAGCACTGCGGCTACGAGTACAAGGTAAAGAGAAACCCTGAAGACCCTGCTGCCATCCTTTATTCGGGCGGCACAACAGGTACTACAAAGGGGATCGTTCTCACCAACCTCAACTTCAACGCTCTTGGCACACAGGTAATAGCTGCAAATCCTATCTTCAGACCGGGCGACAAGATGCTCGCCGCCATGCCTCTCTTCCACGGATTCGGACTCGGAGTATGCATCCACACAATGCTCGCAAGCGGCGGCAGATGCGTACTGGTACCTAGATTCACACCGAAGAGCTATGCGAAGCTGATCACAAAGTACAAATGCAACTTCATCGCCGGAGTTCCGACTCTGTTCGAGGCTCTGCTGAGACTCCCTTCAATGAAGGGCGCAGACCTCTCGTCACTCAAGGGCGTATTCTCGGGCGGCGACTCTCTCTCCGTAGAGTTAAAGAAGAAGTTCGATTCGTTCCTCTTCGATCACAACGCTAAGATACAGGTCCGCGAGGGCTACGGCACCACGGAGTGCGTAACGGCTTCGTGCCTGACACCGCTCCAGATGTCTAAAGAGGGAAGCATCGGGATCCCGTTCCCTGACACATACTACAAGATCGTTGAGCCGGGCACAGACAAAGAGGTACCTTACGGCGATGAGGGAGAGATCCTTCTGGCAGGCCCTACGGTAATGCAGGGCTACCTCGACATGCCTGAAGAGACAGCTGAGACGATCCGCGAGCACGAAGACGGCATGCGCTGGGTATACACCGGAGACCTCGGCACTATGGATGAAGAGGGCTTCGTCTACTTCAAGGGCAGAGCAAAGAGAATGATCATCTCGTCCGGATACAATATCTATCCGGCACAGCTCGAGAACATCTTTGACGCCCACGAGAAGGTGCAGATGAGCTGCGCTATCGGAGTGCCTGACAGCTACAAAATGCAGAAGGTAAAGATGTTCGTAATGCCGAAGGCCGGAGTTGAGGCGAATGATGCCCTCAAAGACGAGCTCATGGCTTACGGCAGAAAGCACATCGCGAAGTACGCGATGCCTTACGATATCGAGTTCCGCAAGGAGCTTCCGAAGACTCTCGTAGGCAAGGTCGCTTACCGCGTGCTCGAAGAAGAGGAAGAAGCTAAGCGCAAGGCTGAAGAAGCAGCTGCTGCAAGCGAACAGTAAGACAGAAAGCAAAGGATCAGCGCTATGGAAAGACAGGACAAGGGACTTGCGTGGATGCTCCAGTATGAGAATATTGCCTGGTATGAGGACGGCGTAGTAAGGATACTCGACCGCCGCATCTACCCTATCGAGGTGATCAAGGTGGAGTGCCGTACTCATCAGGAAGTCGCTGATGCTATCAGAGACATGGTGACACAGAGCGCCGGCCCTTATACGGCGGCAGCCATGGGAATGGCGCTTGCGGCCTATGAGTGCAGGGGCAGGAGCGAGGCTGAGCAGATCGAATATCTGAATGCTGCAGCTTATACCATATCGCACGCCAGGCCTACAACGACATGGCGCATGGAGCGCATCACCGCTGCCTGCCTTGCAGCTGCGAAGGAAGCTCTCGCAAGGGGAGAGTCTGACGTATCCGAAGTAATTAAGCAGTGCGCCATCGACCAGAACAACGAGAGATACGCGGGTATCGGCAAAGTCGGTAAATACCTTGCAGAACTCTTCCCGGCGCACGGAGCGGTCATGACATACTGCTTCGCTGAGACCATAGTCGGCATGATGCTCAAAGAGGCAAGGCTGCAGGGCAAAGATATCAGGCTGTTCTGCCCTGAGACGCGTCCGTATTTCCAGGGCGCGCGCCTTACGGCGAGTGCGGTGCACGACATGGGCTTTGATGTCACTATAATAACTGACGGCATGCCGGCGTTCGTAA
>CADATR010000241.1 GCA_902790885.1 uncultured Eubacteriales bacterium | reverse complement strand
ATTCAACGGTGTTCTCCAGACCGTAGTACCGTTCTTCCTGATCGCGTTCTACTGCACATTCGGCGGATATGTTATGAAGTACTTCTTCAAGTCCCTCGGCATGTTTGCAGGCAACCAGTTCGATCCAGGCGCTACATTCGGTGAAACTCTTGTAAACACTTCATCGGTAGTATGGGTACTGATCTTCCTCGCTCTTACAGTTATCATCGTTCTCGGCGGTGTATCCGGCGGTATCGAGAAGTTCTGCAAGGTCGCCATGCCTGCACTCTTCGTGATGCTCGTCATCATCGTTTTCAGATCGTGCACACTCAATGGTGCCGGTGAAGGTCTTGCATTTCTGTTCAAGCCTCACTTCGAGGGCATGACTTCTGCTTCGGGAGTATTTGAAACTCTGAAGCTCGCCGGATCGCAGATGTTCTTCTCGCTCTCACTTGCATCCGGATGTCTGATCGCTTACGGTTCATATCTGGATAAGAAAGAGAACCTTGAGAAAGACGCTGTTATCATCGCTGTTGGTGATACATGTGCTGCTGTTCTTGCCGGTATGGCTATCATGCCTGCATGCGCTGCTTATGGTATCGACTTCGGCGCAGGCCCTGGACTGCTCTTCGTATCCATGCCTACAGTCTTCAATGACATGAAAGGCGGAGCGATCTTCGCATTCCTCTTCTGGCTCCTCGTATTCTTCGCTTGCCTCTCGTCTTCGATCGGTATGATGGAGGGCGGAATCTCCGCTATCCTCGACAGCCGCATCAAGGCCGGTAAGTCAGCCAACAGATTCGGAGTCACAATGGTAATGGCAGCATGGGCACTCATCGGAAACCTGATGACTACCCTCGACGGACTTGGTGAGAGAACAACAATGCAGTGGTTCCACCTGTTCGGAATTCCTGATGTACTCGATGTATGGGATGCTGTAGCTGAAGGTATCCTGATGCCTGTAACAGGTCTCATCATGGCTATCCTCATCGGCTGGGTAGTACCTCACTACATCGATGACGAAGTTGAGTCAAGCTCCTCGTTCAAGTCAAAGGGCTTATTTAACTTCTGCATCAAGTGGCTCGGACCTATCTTCATGATCCTCATCGTATGGGGACAGATCCAGAGCGTAATCGGCCTCACACAGGGCTAATCATATTAAACGCTTACCGCGGAATAATGATTGCATAAGTCCCGGCTCCGGCCGGGACTTTTACTTAATGTCGCAAAGAGGTGTATAATACTGAGTAGAAATAAAAGGAGGTGCCACCATGCTTGTAGACAAATATCCATGGCTTCTTGAGCCCAGCCTTCTTACAATAATAATACGCACCCTTCTGGCTCTCGTATGCGCCGGTCTTATTGGTTTTGAAAGAGGTACTCACGGTTCTGAAGCAGGGCTCAGAACGCATATACTGGTATGTCTGGGTGCTATGATAGCCATGTGTACCGGAGAATTCGTTGCGATGTATTACTCTGCCGATGCCGAGCGTATCGGAGCTCAGGTAGTCTCAGGCATAGGTTTTCTCGGCGCAGGCACCATAATGGTAAACAGAGGTCATGTAAAAGGTCTGACGACCGCAGCCGGTTTATGGGCTTCTGCATGCATTGGCCTTGCCATAGGTACAGGATTCTATGAAGCTGCGATAGTCGGAACAGCTGCAGTCTTCTTCGTGGAGCGTGGACTGAAAGGTCTGTCTAAAAATCACAGAAAAAAGAACAGTTTTCTGAATGACAGCAGATATATCGGAGCAGAAGATCCTGGCATCGATGAGTGACCTGTCCTTTTCTATATAATTATTACTTGCATTAGCGGTATTATAAGAATATATTGATGTTCAAAGCAAATGTATCAGCAGCAAAGGAGTGAATATCGTGGGAACTAAATTTGAAGATATGAAACGTATAGCATATTGTGCCGGAATGGATCCTGAGGACTACAAGGCTGCCTGCTTTGTCTCTCCGGATGCCTCACATATCGATTATACAAATTACGACAAGACTTACGAGGCAGTTGTCTCCGGTGAGTGTGATGCATGCGTGCTTCCTTTTGAGCGCAGCAGAAGCGGCAAGGTCAATCATACCATGGATCTTTTCTATCAGGGTGATCTGAGCATCATCAGAGTCTTCAAATGGGACTCCGGTGATGAGATTGTGCGCTACGCAGTCCTTGCAAAAGAGGCAAACGAAACCGCCTGTGAGGAAGGCTCCCGTTTCATGATGATATTCACAGTAAAGAACATGCAGGGCACTCTCGTGAAGGCTGTCAACGCTATCAGCAGCCACGGGTTCAATATCCGTTTCCTCCATACAAGACCTCTCGAATATGAGGAATGGGGATATTACTTCTACGTTGAGTGCGACGGCGATGACACATCAGCTGAAGGTCAGGCAATGCTCGCCGATCTCAAGGCAGTATGCGAGAAATTCAAATTCGTCGGACGCTATCCATCCAAGTAATATATATCCTGAATGAGCAAACAAAGAGGCTCTGAGGCGCCGTATTTTCGCCTCAGAGCCATTTTTATGCATTTCCCGGTCAA
>CADATR010000240.1 GCA_902790885.1 uncultured Eubacteriales bacterium | reverse complement strand
GCCCGACGGCGTCTGTTTTTTATGGTGGTCTGTGAGGGACTCGAACCCGCGACATCATGGTTGTGACCCATGCGCTCTCCCAGCTGAGCTAACAGACCGTATCAGCCGCGCGCTTTTTATCGCGCACGACTATTGTACTCCTTTTACAAAAGGATTTCACTAATTTTCTTTTTTTGTATCCGGAAGCTTTGGTGTCACATACACTGTCTGATTGTGGGTGAATATCACCATGCCCGGTTTTGAGCCGTTAGGCTTCTTGACATATCTTACAGGCACATAATCGACAGGCACGTTGTCGCTCCCCGAGGCCTTGCTGTGATAAGCGGCTATGGAAGCGGCCTCGTAGATGAGCTCCGCCGGAAGGTCGCTGACATTGCGTCCGTCATCAAGCCTTACTATCACGTGAGAGCCCGGTATGTCCTTCGTATGCATCCACACGTCGGTCTTGGAGGCGAATTTCATGGTGAGCCAGTCGTTGTCCATGTTATTGCGTCCTACAAGCACCTCTGTGCCGTCGCTGAGAGTGTACTTCAGCGGCTCAGGCCTGCGGTTCTTCTTTTTGCGCTGCGAGGCTTTCTGGCGCCTCCTGACATAGCCCGTCTGCTCAAGCTCGTCCCTTATGACTTCGAGAAGGGGAACGCTGTCCGCCGACTCGATGTTCTGTATGACTGACTCCAGATATTCTATATCCCTGTCGTTGTCCTCAAGCTGAGCCTGCTTTTCGTGGATCGCTGTCCTTGCCTTTGAGTATTTCTTGAAATACTTCTGGGCGTTGGCAGAGGCGGAGATCTTCTCATCGAGAGGGATCTCTATCTCCTTGCCGTCATAGTAATTGATGACCTTCACCCTGCGGTCTCCCGGCCTGATGAGGTGGATATTGGCGGTCAGAAGTTCTCCGTACAGCCTGTACTTATCGGAATTCTCCGCGCTCAGAAGATCTTCGGACAGTTTCTTCTTTTTGAGAAGGGCCTTGCTCAGTGAAGCCTGCACTGATTTGAGAAGAGGCATCGACTTCTGGCGCACCATGTTGGATGCTGTGCGGTTTGTGTAATAGTAGTCGACGCATTCTGAGACGGTATCGAAATACAGTTTGTCGAGCTCTTCAAACTCGCTGAGTGATGTGATATGGAACTCCCTCGGCGTGCCTTCGCTGTCGACGTAAACGCGGGGCCTGGCGCTGCCGTCGTCTATCGAGGCGACGATATCGGCGAGCCTTCTGCCCGGGACTACAGATAATACCGAAGCGTCGTTGACGGTATAGCAGCCCGCGAGCATTTCGCGGCTTATCGAAGGCGAGATGCCGGCGATGCGGGCCATGAGTGCGCGGTCATCGTGAGGAAGCGGCATTTCGCCGTCTATCTCAGTAAACGGCAGCTTATCCTGCGCCGGAGGATATTTGTATATCATGCCGGGCAGAAGCTGGCGGTATCTGTTGACATCTATGGAAATGCGCTTGATGGAGTCGATTATCTTTCCGCTCTCGATGTCGGTCAGCACTATGTTGCTGTGCTTTGACATTATCTCGACTGTAAGCCTGCGGCATACCGAGAATCCGAGCTCGTTTTGGGCCTCGATATCTATTTCAATGATACGCTCTGCGTCCTTCTGACGAACGTCGGTTATGCGTCCGCCCTGAAGGTGCTTTCTGAGAAGCATGCAGAAGGTAGGTGGCTGCTCAGGATTGGTATAGCTGCCTTCGGTAAGGCAGACCCTGGCAGCGCTGCTGTTGCACGACATAAAAAGGCGCACATTACCGCGCTGGGTATGGATGTGCACCAAAAGATCCTCGGGACCCGGCTGGTAGACTTTTTCTACCTTGCCGGGCACGATGCGTTCCTTTAATTCTTTTGCAGCAGCATATGTAATGATTCCGTCGTAAGCCATAGTGCCTAATATTCTACTATTACGGACATGCTATTGCAAATGATACGTTCCGCGTCCTTCTGACGAACGTCGGTTATGCGTCCGCCCTGAAGGTGCTTTCTGAGAAGCATGCAGAAGGCAGCGGACTTTTCAGAATTCCGGTCTGAAGCTCTGCACCTCTCCGTCTCTGTCAAGCGCATAGACCCAGTCGCCTATGTATACGCTTCTGAAGATGCCTGAGCTGCTGAGTGTATGTCTGTCGACAGAGCCGATCTTATCGACGGCTTTGAAGAGCAGCACACCGGTATCGTATTCGGACTCAGGCTCCGCGTCAGTATCCGCTGTCTCGGCATCTTCGATCAGGATATCGTCTCCTTCATTAATGGCAGAGTAATTCCAGACTTCATACGGGATCGCGAAATAACCTGCCTCACTGTTTATCATTACAGCGTGGTGATCATACTGGGCTATGCTCGACATGTTCTCGAACTCCATGCTGTCGAGCACAGCAGGCGCCGAAGGATCGGATATGTCAAAGAGTGCCAGCTTGAGCCCTTTGTCATATTCTCCGCCGTAACCGTTGTCGCCTGTAGCGTGCCCGATACCGAGCAGGCGGCCATTGCCTGCAGGGATGAGAAGGGTGGAGAAGCCGTCTATCTTGACTTC
>CADATR010000239.1 GCA_902790885.1 uncultured Eubacteriales bacterium | reverse complement strand
AGCTGCAACTGCATCCTCAGTAGTTTCCTCTGCAGGAGCAGGTTCTTCATTAGATCCGCCGCATGCTGTTGTGAGCATCATCATGCTGAATGCCATAACGAGCACGAGGCCTAAGATAAGGAATTTCTTAAGATTCTTCATTTTTCTCCTCCTAAATGAAATTAATGTCTTGTGAATACAAAAGGCCTTTGCTATCGGGAGCAAAGACCTCATGAAATACAATACAAAAATCATTCAGAGTTTACACCCGCCAGTTACTCGTGGCCGGACGGCTGAGCCGTACTTGTGTCAGACAGGCAGGTCTCCTGGCTCATGGATCAAACGTTAGGACCGCCTTCCCGATCTCTCAGTGGCATATCGGTCCTGAACTCTCCATATACAGTGACGAGTTCGCACAGGCATTGAACCTGTTTCCCTATTATCCGGGGGAATTTAACCCCGGCACCTGTCAGTTTTCATATTCCTCGCGTATTATATCACTATGATCTATGCTTTGCAACCCCTAATCATTTCAAAAAATAAAACAAAAACAGACAGCTGAGCTGTCTGTTTTTTGTCAGAATATCAGATGTGCAATGGGACATACGATAAGCAGTGAGATTATGGTTCTCTCCAGGAAGATCACAAATAGTTCCAGAAGATTGATGGGAAGTTTGGAACTTAAGATAAGTCCGCCTACCTCATCCAGGAAAAGGACCTGTGTGATCGAAATAACTGCTACGATGAAGCATGTCATGGGCTGTGCCTGAGCTCCTGATATGATGATAGCCGGCGTGAACATATCGGTGAAACCTACTACCATGGTGGACGCTGCCGCTTCTACGTCGGGAACTCCAAGAACTGACAGAAGCGGTCTGAAAGGCATTCCAAGCCAGTCGAACAGCGGTGTGTAGTTCGCAAGGAGCAGCGCTACTGTTCCGATGCACATTACTGTGGGAAGAACCCCGAACCACATGTTAAGGCAGTTTTTGGTACCGTTTGCAAAGAACTCTCCGATACCTTTGTGTTCGCTGACTCTCTTGAGCGCAAGGTCAAGTCCGTACTGATGAGATGATGTGTATCCATCGGGAAGTTCATCAGGCATCGCCCTTCCCTCTACGAGATAAGTATCAGGCTTCTTTGCAAGAGGCCAGATACGGGGGCATATTATAGCACATACGATACCTACGAAGCAGATCAGGAGATAATACACTCCGAAATACTGCGTAAGGCCTACTTCTGCAAGCACTACGAGTGAGAAAGTGATGGATACAGCTGAGAAGCAGGTTGAAATGATGGATGCTTCTCTTGTGGAATAGTATCCGCCTTCATACTGGTTGCATGTGAGCATAACGCCCAGTGTACCGTCACCGATCCATGATGTGATACAGTCTACCGCAGCACGTCCGGGCACCTTGAATATAGGGCGCATGAACTTGGTGAGCATAGCTCCGACGTATTCAAGGAGACCGAAATCAAGAAGAAGCGGCAGAAGATAGGATGCGATCAAGCAAATGATCACAAGACCTGCGATAAGGCCAAGAGCAAGTGCACCCTGATCTGCTCCGGTGATGGCAGCAGCGATACCTGTTCCCTTATCCTGTCCCACCTGGAGATAAGTCATCCAGCAGAAGATGCAGCCGAGAACTCTTGAAACTACCCAGATGGGGCCGCATGAGAAGGCATCTGATAAGAGCTTGTTCTCAGTGATGAATTTAGGTTTGAAAAGTGCAATTACGCACATCACAGCTGAAATCGTAAGAACGATACAGCAAAGAGTTGGAAGGATCCCTCCGATAGCGCCTGAAATGGCGTCAGCAAGGATCTTGACCGCTATCGTCCAGCTCCCATCAAATTTGATGGGTATCATAAACAGGAAGATACCGATCACAGACGGAATAATGAATCCCGCCTTTGTTGCTTTTTTGTTATTCATAATACCTCTCCACGTGTCATATTACGCTTTTTAAAAAAGCGCCAACACAAGTTCAGTATTTTAACAGACTTTTAACAAGCTGTCAAATAAAAAACAGAGCATGCTGTCATGCCCTGTTATCTGCAGATATATCTATTTTATAAGCGGAGATAAGTATTATACCGGCGACCGCGCATAGCGCAGCGACCAGTATCCATCCCATGTTATACGAATGTGATACCAGAAAATACCCCATAGTCACAGGACCTATCATCCTTCCCGCTCCATGTGTGAATTCATAAAGAGACTGGAATCTTGCCCTGTATTCCTCCTCTGCTCTGGATCCTAAAAGAATGCTGTTATGGACTGACATTATGACCTCACCTGCCGTCCATATGGGAGTAAGTACGTATACCAGCCATGCAAGTGAAATGTCTTTTATCAAGGCGAAACTTCCCATTCCGACTGCAAACAGCACCGCTGTCCAGGTTATAATCAGAAACTCGTTTCGGTTCTTCGTGAGTTTAAGTATTATCGGTGACCATATGATGCAGAACACCGAGTTCACTATCCCCTCCGGCGGAAGCGACCTCACGCTCTACATTGAAACTCCCGACGGAAGCGGTTCTCCCACTTTCTATGCCGCTGA
>CADATR010000238.1 GCA_902790885.1 uncultured Eubacteriales bacterium | reverse complement strand
CCTCTGCATTGGCCTTGGCGGCGCTTACAGCTCTCCTGTCTATATCCATACCGCTGATTGAGAGCGTGCTGTCAAAGTTCGCCGCCTCATATGCCGCCTGCCTTTCCTCTTTCCATATCTCAGCTGGCACTATATCCCATTTCTCAGCAGCAAATTTCCTGCTGAGTCCCGGCGCGAGATTTCTTGCTATCATCGCGGCCTCGATTGGAATGGTACCTGATCCGCAGCATGTGTCCACCAGAACTCTGTCTTTATTGTAAAAGCTTAGCTGAACCAGTGCTGCTGCCAGCGTCTCCTTCATCGGAGCCGCTGTGTCCTGCACCCTGTAGCCTCTCTTGTGCAGGCCCTCGCCGCTTGTGTCGAGCAGCAGCAGGAACCTGTCCTTATGAGCGATAAAGCGTATCCTGTACTCCGCTCCCGTCTCCGGCAGTATCTCCCTGCAATAGAACTCTCCCAGCCTGGCCGATACAGCCTTTTTTATGATCTTCTGGCAGGCAGGCACGCTGTGGAGAGCAGACTTCACCGATCCTCCCACAACAGGAAAAACGCCTTCAAGAGGGATAATGCTCTCCCACTCAATCGCCTTGATTTGCTGAAACAGCTCTTCAAATTCCTTCGCTTCAAATTCGCCCATGCGCACATAGACTCTGTCTGCGGATCTGAGCCATAGATTGGACCGCGCAATGGCCCTCTCATCTCCCATATATGTGACTCTGCCGTCCTCCGTCTTTATGATCTTGCATCCGAGGGCCTCTATTTCTCGTCTTACTACGGCCTCAAGCCCGAATGTCGCTGTCGCTACAAGTTCTAATTTCATCTATATAATTACCACGTCATCATCGAAATCCGAGTGGTAGAGAACTACCTTTCCGTCTTCGCGTGTTTTCTTCATGTCTATCACACGCTGGTTCTCGGAGCCTCTGTATACCAAAGTCAGATTTCTCTCAGCCTCTATGTATCTTCCGTCGACCAACATATCCAGCATATCCAGGAGCTCATCAGTTGCGGAATCTTTTCTGTCTCTGAGTTCCTCAAGCGTATATCCGCTGTAGCTCATGAGAGTCAGCCCCGCATCTTTTATAAGTTTGGCAAGGCTCACCAAAGGCTCCACCTGCTCGAAAGGCTCGCCGCCGGAAAAAGTAACGCCGCGGAGGTTCGGATTTGACTTAATCTCCTCAAATATATCGGAGACCGTCATTTCTTCACCGGCATCAACGGCCCAAGATTCCGGATTGTGACAACCCGGACAATGATGTGAACATCCCTGTACGAAAAGAACATATCTGAAACCCGGCCCGTCTACTATTGACTCAGGCTCAATCCCGCAGACCCTTATGTTCATGTCCTCAGCTTTCGTTTTCTTTCCCATAACTCTTTCCTTTTAACAAAAATAGCCGCCCATATTAACAGGCGACTATTCAGTAATCGGTTAAATTCGGCTATTAGTTTCTGCCGAGGCCGTGCTTAACTCTGTCTTCTACTTCGGCTCTTTTTCCGTTGTTGAATCTGTCGAGTGTACCTACGAGGTATCCTGTAATTCTTCTGATTCTCTCGAATCCGATACCTTCTCCAACCTGTCCGTTTACGTTCTTAACTACCTTGTTGTTCATATCTTTACCTCCATTATTCCTGCCCGATTATTCTACTCCTAAAAAGTGTCCTTGTGAAGTCAAAATCTTGTATATTGTTGTATCTTTTAGTGACCAGACACATTATATAGTGTCTGAGGGGGTTTTTATGTGATCCCGTCACAGTTTGAAAAACTGTTTTCTTCTGCTCTTTTTTTAGTGAATGCAGTCACAAGGAACCGGAACTGTCGGATATCTCATTCTGAGTTCATTCAGTCTTTCAATCGTTACAGGCTCTCCTTCGCGTCTTCCGCAGCGCGGGCATACGTCATCGATAACACCTGTATATCCGCAAACAGGGTCTCTGTCTACAGGGTGGTTGACCGAGCCGTATCCGATACCGGACTGCTGCATGTATCTGATAATAGACTCAAATGCCTCAGGATTCTTGGCTGTATCTCCGTCAAGTTCTACATAGCTGATATGTCCCGCATTGGTCAGATCGTGATACGGTGCCTCGATATCAATCTTCTCGAATGCTCCGATCGGATAGTATACAGGTACATGGAATGAGTTAGTGTAGTAGTTCCTGTCCGTAATACCGTCAATCTTTCCGTACTTCTCGCGGTCGATCTTAACAAATCTTCCGGAGAGGCCTTCTGCCGGAGTGGCCAGAAGTGTGAAGTTAAGGCCCGTCTCCGCGCTCTTTCTGTCGCAGAAGTCTCTCATGTGTTTGATGATCTCAAAGGCCTGTTCTCTTACTCTCTCATCCTCGGCATGGTGCTTACCTGTAAGAGCCTTCATGGTCTCTGCAAGTCCGATGAATCCGATTGAAAGAGTTCCGTTCTTCAGAATTTCGGCTACGCTGTCATCAGGGCCGAGATCATCCGAATCAATCCAGATACCCTGTCCCATCAGGAACGGATAGTTTCTGCCCTTCTTTCCGCACTGAACCTTGAATCTGTGCAGAAGCTGTCTCGATACAAGATCCATCATTGCGTCA
>CADATR010000237.1 GCA_902790885.1 uncultured Eubacteriales bacterium | reverse complement strand
TATGTGCTGTCTTATAATCAGCAGCTGCACGGGTATCAAGGATCTTATACTCGCCTGTTCCGAGTCCTGCAAACAGCTCATCTGCAGTCATCATGGAAGGCTTCAGGATAGAATGAGCTATCTCATAATGGAAGTTTTTACCATCTGTAAAGTCTGCAGGCATTCTCTCGCCGTTGACCTCGGCAGCAGGATATCCGAATGTGTTACATGGTCCCCATGCCTGTGCAGGCTCGAATGTTACATCACGGCCTCTGCTGAGAACGACTCTGTTGTTGTCAACATGACCCCAGAAGAACTCTGTTCTTTCTGCACATTTTTCTGATGCTTTTGCTTCTTTCCAGGCATTAATATCGATCTGATTGTCTTCAGCCTTTGCTGGCTTGATAGCTTTCAGTACATCAGCAGGGTCTGCGAAAACCCAGCCTGTTCCTGGAAGATAGAACTCAGCCCAGCAATGCTGGTAGCCTGTAATATCTTCGCCCTCATTACCAAGACGGATTCCGAACATCTCTCTGGCTGCGATACCGTTTGCACGGCAAAGAGCTACGAATGTGGAGTTAAGGTCGGTGCAGTGGCCGCCGGCGATACCGTACTTGTCAAACTCGCTGAGGATCTTCTTTGTATCGCCATAGCCGCATCCTTCAACGCCGTAAGTATGCTTGCCGGTCGGATCTGAATCGTCAGGTACCCATTCACCATTATCGAGTCTTGCAAGATTTGCAATTACCCACTCATAGATGGCTCTGGTTTTTTCGAGAGTGCTGTTCTTGTTCGAGACTTTGCTTACAGCTTCTGCAGCGTACTTTTTAACGATCGGATCAGAGATATTAACGTACGTTGATTCCTTGTTGACATAAGCCTTTGCCTCGCTGGAAAGCGGCGCCTTAGGGTCATCCTTAAGATCTGTTCGCTTTACATCAAATCTGGTAGCAGTATAAGTAACTGTTGCTTTTCTGTCGCCAGGAGCTACCTTATCATTCCATTCAACATAGAACATTTTGTTTCCATACTGCTTGTCAGTTGTGATCCTGGCATCGGTAGCATTTTCAGCTGTGAAAGTCGGCTCAGAAACTACCTGATATCCATTGATCTCATCTGTCTGAGGTACAGGTATCCACACCTTGACTGACTTGCCTTCCTGGACCTCATACTTGGACATATCGACACTGACTGTATGAGTTACAGTCTTTGCATCGCCGATTGTTGCAGGGGTATCTACAGGTTCCGGTGCTGGTGTTGGTGCCGGTGCAGCCAGGGTGACCGCATTACTTACCTTGCTGTACTTACCTTTCTTTTTGCCATTTAAGGCTCTTACTTTAAAGTAGTATCTTGTGCTGGCCTTCAGTCCGCTGACAGTGTAAGTTTTTTTGCTCTTTTTGAGAGTAGCAACTTTCTTATACTTACCCTTCTTTGCTGTGGACATATAGACCTGATACTTCTTGGCATTTTTCGTCTTCTTCCATGTAAGTTTTATGGATGAAGATGAAACAGCCTTAGCCTTCAGGCTCTTAACCTGAGCAGGCTTTTTCGATGCAGCATAGGCCTGATTCATTGGCATTACTGAATATGTGAATATAACAGCAAATGCAAGCATGAATACTATGACCTTGCTCATCAGTGAAGAACGTTTTGTCATAATCAATCCTCCTACAAATACAATAACTATCGACTTATTTTAGCAATTAAAGAAGCCTGCTAAAAATCGTTACATTTTATGCAAGCTCCTTAATGAATATTAATTATCTATAATACGATTATATTTATTATTCTGCTTTCTCCGAACAGCTTTCCAGGATATCATCCAGAATACTGATAGAATCGAGTACCAGTTCCGGGCAAAGATCAAGCATCGTACCAGCCTCGAGTATTCTGGCAAGTCCTTCCGGATCAGATATATCATCTCCAAGCAGGTCCCTGCACATGCATGAACCATGGCGTTCTTTCCATTTCTCCATGAATGCTGCACGCACTGACATGAGCACTTCACGGTTCTCCATCTCATCAGGCCCACTGTGTCCATATTTCATACCGATCACCAGCATGGCTCCTATAACCGCTCCGCAGGTCTCTCCGATACCCGAACCACCTCCGAATGCAGATGCGATCCTGTTTGCTTCATCAAACGATATTCCGAGTTTGTCAGCATAATGGCTTATGACAACCTGCCCGCAGTCCTGACCCCTCATAAAGAGGCCTGCTACCTGTTCTTTATCCATGGCTGTTTTTCCTTTCAGTGATAACTATGCTTCAGTAGTTCCGCCGCAGCTTGAGCCGGCACCTGCAGTGCAGGCATAGCAATGTTTATCGAAGCAGATCTTTCTTGGCTCGTACGGCTTGTCTGCTATATCAAAGACTGTTTCACCATTCGATATCTTCATATCGGCAGCCTGATTGAAATCGCAGTCATACAGAGTTCCATCCCAGGCCACAGATACCTGATATCTGCACATCATGTTCTCAAGCGTTGCCGGATTGAACGCATCATAGAGCTTTTTCATGTATCCTTCAAGATTGCCCGAGCTCACCAGGAATGCTCCGAAACGGCCCATCGGGTTGTTGGTGATACAGAAAAGATTGTTGAATACGATCCCG
>CADATR010000236.1 GCA_902790885.1 uncultured Eubacteriales bacterium | reverse complement strand
AATCATTTTGAATTTCATAGTCCTTTACCTCCCTTTTTTGATTATACTTTCGCGCAGGGTGCCCGCGCAACAATTGCATGGCCGAAGTCAGAATACAAAGGAGACGCATCGTGTCAGCGATGCGTCTCCTTCAATTATCTGATACGCTGTATTTTGTGTTTTACTTATAGGCTGCTGCCAGCTCTTCGGCAAGCGCTTCCACCTGCGCCCTGCTGTCATCATTGAGAGCAGACATGATCTTTACACCATTCTCGCAGTATGTCATGTTTTTGCAGCCCTCGAGCATGCCCTTCATCACCTTTGCGGCCTGAGGAGCCCAGGATCCGTTCTCGATGAAAGCAAGCCTCTTGTTCTGATAGTTGCGCTCAACAAGAGAATCGATGAATTCTCTCATGAATGGGAAGATGCCGTTGTTGAAAGTCGTTGTTGCGAATACGACTGTGTCATATCTGAACGCGTCCTCAACAGCCTCTGCAATGTCATCCCTGGCAAGGTCTGTGACCTCGACTGCAGGCACGCCCTTAGCCTCGAGCTTCTCAGCAAGGAGCTCAACGGCCTTCTTTGTATTGCCGTATACCGAAGTGTAGGCGATGACTACGCCCTTCGATTCGGACTCATACTTTGACCATGTGTCGTAAAGTCCAAGGTAGTAGCCAAGGTCCGAAACGAGTACAGGTCCATGGAGCGAGCAGATAGTCTCTATATCGAGGTTTGCCGCTTTCTTAAGAACTGCCTGCACCTGCAGACCGTACTTTCCGACAATGCCGAAATAGTAACGTCTTGCCTCGCAGGCCCAGTCGTCATCCTCTTCGCTGGTCTCTCCGATCTCGTCAAGAGCTCCGAACCTTCCGAAAGCATCCGCCGAGAACAGCACCTTGTTCTGTGCGTCATATGTCATGATGACTTCAGGCCAGTGGACCATAGGAGCAGTTATGAAGCTCAGTGAGTGACCGCCGAGATCGAGTGTATCGCCTTCTTTTACTACAACTCTTCTGTCAGCGAAGTCCTCTCCCTCAAAGAAGTTTGCCATCATTGTAAAGGCCTTCTGCGAGGAAACGATCTTTGCCTCAGGGAATGCTTCCATGAATCCCATTACCGACCCGGAATGGTCTGGCTCCATGTGCTGTACAACAAGATAGTCAGGGGAGCCTGCGGCTTCCTTTACCTTGCCGAGCCACTCATCTGTGAAATGGCTGTCAACGGAATCCATAACAGCAGTTTTTTCGCCCTTTACAACGTATGAATTGTAGGCCATGCCTTCCGGCACGATGTAATGGCCTTCAAAGAGATCGACGTCATGATCATTGACACCGACATACAGGATATCATTTGCTATCTTCATTCTTGTTTTTTCTCCTTAGTGTAATTATTCAGCTTTCCAGAGCGAGTGCAGGTTGCAGTATGCGTAAACAGCCTCTACCTCATCGCCTTCACACATGCGGAAGCATGCCTTAGGTGCTTCGCCCGGTTTAAGTGCCTTTCTCTGATTGCCCTGCTTTGTCTTCAGCGCGATCCATTCGATGTAATGCTCAGGGATCATAGGATGCTCGACCGAGCCTACCGTTACCTCTACGACATCGCCTTTTACTTCAAAAGCAGGAACATGCTTCTCAGCAGCGGCATCTGTTGTGCCCGGAATGAGCTCTTCCATAGGCTCTCCGCAGCAGACGACCGGACAGCCGGTCTTCTTTACAACGGCAACCATCTGTCCACATTTAGCGCATTTATAAAATCTCATTTCCATAGTGAACCTCCCAATCATATAAACTGGTTTCATATCGTCGTTATTCTAACATAGACCTGTTTATCGGGCAATTGCAGGGCCGCTTTTTTATTGACGCGGCGCGCTTTAGCATGATAAATTAGTGGGGTAAAATTGCATGAGACATATCTGTTTCTAACGGCCAGACAAGGAGGCGGACATGAAGACTTTACCTTTCAGATACGAAGTCATGGACGGCAAGGGCGAGCCTATGTTCATAGATTTCAGAAGAGCAACGACTGATGATCTTGATAAAGTACTCGCGCTTCAGAACGAGATAGTGGAAGCTCTGCCCGATAAAGATCTGTATGCGACATTCACCGCGGAGGAATCCCTGGGCCAGCTTGAGCATGATATATGCATTATGGCGGAGTGCAACGGTGAGGTGGCAGGCTATTCCGTCATGATCCCTAATGATCCTGACAGTCCGGAGAATTACGGAAAATACTTCAACTATGACAGGGAGCAGATGGCTAAGACCGTATCAATGGACCTTACCATGGTAGCTCCGAAGTACAGAGGACGCGGTATACAGCGGATCTTCAACAAGCTTCGTCTCGGCATGGCATCTGAGATGGGAGCCACCGAGGCACTTACGACCATCTCTCCTGACAACCCATACAGCTACAGGAACTTCCTGGTGCTCAACTTCGAGATAGTCGATGAAAGAGAGCTGTACGGAGGAAAGAGGCGCTACATCCTGCGCAAGGAATTCTGACACGAAAAATGCGGGCATATGCCCGCATTTTAAATAACTCTATTTTATTGCGGCCATGAAACAGACCCTGCCCTCTTCATTAAGGGCGCCAACCTCCATGATCCCGTCAGCAGAC
>CADATR010000235.1 GCA_902790885.1 uncultured Eubacteriales bacterium | reverse complement strand
TGAGATACTGCACGAGCGGTGCTGCCGTCTTAATTGCAGTTGGCGTCGGTACCACCTTACCATTTACCTTATGACAGCAGAGCTCAATGCCGATAGAATTACTGTTTGTACATTTTCCGTGATACTGTGCTCCTCTGTTCCCACCATTCATGGCTGTTCCAGTATCCTGATATCCACCACCGCAGTGCCAGGCTGCTTTACTATCCGGAATGCACTGCCAGATCTGGCTGTCGACAAAATAGTGCGCAGAGGCGTTGCGGTTTCCGCCAGAAAAATAGATGCAGTTATTCTTTGCTGAACTAACTGCACCTACGTAGTGAATCACAATGTATTTGATCTTATTTCCGTTTCTGCTGGACTGGTTATATTTACTCAGATATTTATTGATCTTCATTGGCACTCCCCTCCTTTTTTGCCCTTTGATGAAGCTGCTCTAAGACCTCTTTGAGCTGGCCAGGAATCGGAAGCCCCAGGTGACCTGCATTCTCCAGAAGGCTCACACCCTCATTGGACAGATAGAAAAAGATCACCGCAGTACGAAGGATCCCCTCCTGACCTATCACCTGCATATCGATAATGTTGGCGATGCCTACGAGTAAAAAAATAAGGACCTTTCTGCAGATCCCTTTAAAACCGACTTCACTTGACAGCTTCTTATCTGCTATCGCGCACATCACACCGGTAAGATAATCAACTATAACGAATGCTATAAGTGCGTAAAGCAAGCCATCACATCCTCCCAGGTAATAACCTATCCATCCTCCAAGGCCGGCAAAGACCGCCTGGATCATAAACCAAAATTCCTTCATTTCAAACCCCTCCTTATAACGCTGCTGTCGCTATATAAGTAACATAGATCCACAGCTTAAGTTTTGCAGCACTACCTGCAGTATTTCTTATCTGAAATTCAGCTGTGCTGGCATCCTTAATCTTTGCAGCAAGTACAACACAGCTTCCTACATTTGCCCCGCTTGATGTTGCATTGTCTATATCAAACCCCCTGATCGCAATTGGTGTGTATCCTGCCTTTGCGATCGAAAAGTCAATGGATAATGTAGATGATTTTGCAATCGTCTTGTTATCAGCCGACATTACCGCAGTTGTGAATAACGCATTGGGCCCTGACATATACTTTCCAGACGGCCCGAAACTTCCATTCGCGTTGAATCTGAAGTATCCACTCTGGACATTATTCTCAGCTTCATAGTTCTCGTTCGTCATATAGCTCATCCAGAGATTCTCACCATATGTAGCCATTGCCCAGTCGCCGAGTTGCGTCAGGACATCGAGAAATGGATACATGTTCGCGTCAAGAATCTTTCGGATCTTCTTGATGGCTGCGAAGTCCCTCTGCTGATACCAGGAACAGTTATCCGGATGCCCTGACACTTCCACACAGCCGTTTTCATCGATAGTAACGAGTCTCACATTTGATGATACAGATGGGAATGCGATATACGTGTCAGTACCGTCATAAAACTCCACCTTGAAGTCAAACGCATCATCGCCGATACCTTCTATCGTTACTGAATTTGTACCGGAGCTTCCTTCAAGCGTCAGGATTTCGGTAGGCTCTGCTGGGTATGCTACATCTGCTGCGGACTTCATGTACACTGACAGCGTTCTCTCTGAAGTCGATGCTCCGGTCAGCCATGTCACCGTGATCGTGGCATCCTCACCATCATCGTCCGCTGAGCCATTATCTGTTCTTTCCGCAGACACTTTGAACATTACGTTTGCAGCACTTCTTGTCCATGTTCCTGCATGCTGTGCAGGTGTGAGCGCCCGGAAGTCCGCATCACTTGTTATTACGATCCTTCCTGTCTGACTTACAGCACTCGGAAAACTAGAGGTTATGAATCCGGTGCCTGACGTGTCTTCCAGAGACAAAGTATTAAACAGCGGGCCAAAAGTCACTGATGTAAGAAGAGCGCAGCCCAAGAACATGATGCCCATATCCCTAACTCTGTTTGTGTTGAATGACGTAAGGGAAAGTGATGTGAGCGATGAACAATCACAAAACATACCGCTCATATCCGTCACATTGCTCGTATTAAAAGTGCCTTCAAAAATAAGGCTCGTCATATTCGAGCACCCGTAAAACATATTTGATGTTACGTAGTCATCTACATATCCTCCCATAAGAGCTTCCTGTTTGCCTACTATGACTCCGGTTTTGATAGTACACGAAGTTATTTCCTTTACATGATCGCCCCAAGGCCATCCACAGTTCATGATCCCTGTAAGCCACGGTGCGTGAAGCGTCCCCGCTCCTATCGTCATCGCACCGTCATCTGCAATTGTCCATGAGCAGGTCCCGCATGTCCCACTTGCTATTGCCATTTACTATCTCCTTCCTATGACGAGCTTTCCATCACCCGCCGCCCTTATTGAATAGTCCCCAATATAGTAGGACCCTTTCACTTCCATGTTCTCCGACAAGATCTTACCCGGTGTAAGATATGTGTATACCGTTTCTCCATATGCGAACACCGTCTCTTCAGAGCTGAAACTCTGATGCCAGCCTTCGGTCTGTCCGATCACCGTGCTTTCCCCAAAGCTGGCAAGTACATCGCTTCCCTTACGGATATCTACAGAATCG
>CADATR010000234.1 GCA_902790885.1 uncultured Eubacteriales bacterium | reverse complement strand
ATGTTCGGCTCTGCTCTGAAAATGGAAGGCATTGATGATCTCCTGAAAGTGCTGGGCAGATTCACGAAAGAGCCCGCTTATGGTGAAGAATTCGGAGCTAGGGTGTATAAGACCGCTGCGTCCGATGACGGGGAAAGGCTCTGCTTCATAAAGATCACAGGCGGCGAGCTGAAAGTCAAAGATAAGGTGAAGGTGAACAGCGCCGCTTCGGGCTGTAATGCCGCTGAAGAGAAAATAAACCGTATCCTTATGTTCTCGGGCAGCAGGAGCACGCCGGCGGACTCGGCCGCTGCCGGAACCGTGTGTGCTGTTACAGGTCTGTCAGAGGCATTGCCGGGCGATGGTCTGGGTGCTGAGCCTCCTCTTGCAGGAGTTTCCATCAGACCATTCATGGTATATTCAGTGAACGGACCTGAAGGGATGGATCCTTATCTTTTAATGAAAGACCTGAGCATTCTGGCGCAGGAAGACCCTATGCTCAATGTGTCTCGCAACTCTGACGGAAGCATAGACATAAGACTCATGGGGCAGGTGCAGCTTGAAGTGCTGCAGACCGTAATAAAGGAAAGGTTCGGATACGATGTCAGTTTCGGGACTGGCAATGTGCTCTACCTCGAAACCATTGCAGATAAATATGAGGGCGTAGGCCACTTCGAGCCTCTGAGGCATTACGCCGAAGTACACCTGATAATAGAGCCGGGCGAACGCGGAAGCGGCATAGTCATAACAAGCGGCGTGCCTGAAGACGAACTGGCTCTCAACTGGCAGAGGCTCATACTTACGCATCTCGAAGAAAAAGAGCATCTGGGCGTACTTACTGGAGCACCTCTCACCGATGTGCGGATCACTCTCGCTGCCGGCAGGGCTCACGAGAAGCATACCGAGGGAGGTGACTTCCGCGAAGCTACTTACAGAGCTGTGAGGAACGCTCTGATGCAGGCGAGGGCTGACGGAAACGCTCTCCTTCTGGAGCCATGGTGCGAATACGAAATAGAGCTTCCGGCACAAAGCATAGGCCGCGCCATGACAGACATACGGCAGATGGGCGGCAGCCAGGACGGCCTTGAGCAGACGGGCGACAGTGCCAGACTGAGCGGACGCGTTCCGGCATCGGAAATATCCGGTTACCAGCTGACACTCAGCGGATACACTTCGGGTGAAGGGCGGCTGGTGACGGCTCCGTGCGGATACGACGTGTGCCATGATGCCGCCGCAGTCATAGAAGAGGCCGCATATGACCCTGAAAGAGACGTCGAGAATACTGCCGATTCCGTATTTGTCAATCACAGCGGAAGCGATATAGTCCGCTGGGATGAAGTCGCCGAGCACATGCACCTCAGCAGCGTTCTTAAGCGCAGCAGCGGGCAGCAGTCTTACAGCCGTGAGCCGCTGACATTCACTTCCGGGTCAGAGAAACTTGATGTAAAGGAAGAAGCAAAAAGAAGGATCGCTGCAGAAAAGGAGCTTGTAAGCATTTTCGAGCGCACTTACGGGGCGGCAAAAAAGACGCGGTACAGAGATGCAAAAGAGGCGGATTACAGAAGAAAGCCCGAGCTTTCCGAAGAGGAGGCTGCCAGAAATGCCGCGCGCAATCAGGAGATAAAGGCCCGCCGCGAACATAAGACCGATAAGAATGATGACAGGCCTGTTATGGTCCTTATAGACGGATACAACCTGATCTTTGCCGATGAATATCTCAAAGATCTGTCTGCACGCGATGCGGGGTCAGCCCGCGACCAGCTCATAGACCGCATATGCAATTATGCCGGATACACAGGCTTCGAGGTGGCGCTGGTGTTTGATGCCTATAAAGTGCCGCTTGGCGAACTCAGAGAAGAGGATCACAACGGCGTCAGGGTCATATTCACCGCCGAAGATGAACCTGCGGATATCCGCATGGGACTCATGACCGCGGACATCAAAGACAGGCGTATATATGTCGTCTCGTCGGACAGCCTTGTACAGCAGGATGCTTTTACACATGGAGCCCTGAGAATATCATCGCGAGAGTTTCTCGCTGAACTCACGAGGATAGAAGAAGAGATAAGGGAACACCTGCGCCGCGGCGATTGATTTGTGACTTTCACGGTGTTATTTTTATCATCGTAAACAATTAATGAAAGGACAGAAAGAACAATGAAAAAACATCTCAGAAACATCTTTATCGTGATGACTATGTTAGCGCTGGTCATGCTCACTGCATGCGGCGGCGGGGAAAGTTCGGAGTCAACAGAGACTGCGGCAAAGCAGCCTGAAAAGATCGGCATCCATCACGCTGAGCTCGAGATCGAAGGCTACGGAAAAGTAAGCCTCGAACTCGACGGAGACACAGCTCCTATAACAGTGCAGAACTTCATGGATCTCGCCAATGCCGGCTTTTATGACGGGCTCACGTTCCACCGCATCATCGACGGATTCATGATTCAGGGCGGAGACCCTGCCGGAAACGGTACGGGCGGATCCGGAAAGAATATCACCGGTGAATTCGCTTCGAACGGATACGAGAATGACATTGCCCATGTAAAGGGCGTTATCTCGATGGCAAGAGCTCAGGACCCAAACAGCGCAAGCTCGCAGTTCTTCATCATGGTAGCTGACGCTCCGCATCTTGACGGAGAGTATGC
>CADATR010000233.1 GCA_902790885.1 uncultured Eubacteriales bacterium | reverse complement strand
GTCGTAACCAGTAGCGATCGTTTCAGCGAGGTACTGATATATAGCGGCCTGCACCGGATCATTGCCGGTATATACGAAGGCAGCGCCGTTTGCAGCAGCAGCCTGATCATCAGCAGTATCGGCAGCAGGCTCTTCTGCGGCCTCTTCCTGTCTGACGAAGTGCAGCTCTACTCCAAGCATCTTTGTCTCGATTCCGCCGTCCTCATCTTCAAATTTCAGCTTCGTATCGCCTTTAGTCTTGAGACCTTCATTTGTCGGCTCCCAGGTGATATTTGATGTGTCTTCTTCCCCGTTTGAGCTGATAGCAACGAACGAACCGGTGCCGTCGCCGTTCAGGGTCATCGTCCATTCAACACCATCAAGCGCCTCAGATGCATCTCCCATGGAAACCGCGTTGCATACCCATGTGCCTACATACTTGCTGTCAGACAGGTCAGCATTTCCGCCGCCTCCGCAGGCTGCAAGCGCAAAAGCAAGTACCATCACGGCGCTGAGCAGGATTGCCATTTTCTTTTTCATTTACTATTACCTCCTTGTGTATAGAAGTTGCAGAGCACAAGTTCTTCCGAATATATTATACCGCAATATCCCTTTATCTTTATCTTCACAAAACTGTATCAATATTAAGCAGCTTGCTACTGCTTAAAGTGCTTTCCGCTGGAGCCCACATCGTGAGTTCCGATCGGAGCGTTCTTAGCCGCCAGCTTCTCGGCCTTTGCAGCCTTTTTTGCTGCCTTTCGGGCCAGCTTCGCTTCGTATTTTTCGTTCCACGCGGCGGCATCATCCTTGTTTACACTGCTGAACCAGTCAGTCTTTTTGCTGATAATGAATATGACGACCACATATACGACACCGCACACAGCCGAGAATATGAGACCTTCCATACTCGACTCGGATGAGATCGTTGCCATGTTCATTCCCTGCAGGTAGAAGATCGTCATGTTGTTGCAGATGTGGAAGGCGGCCGACACCTCGATGCCTCTGCCCAGCCACGCGGTGACCGCAAATACCATTCCGCTGATGAATATCTCGGCCTTGCCGTACATGTCATAAGGGTGCATCAATACGAATACTACCGACTGGAGTATCACGGCGATCACAGGCACCCTGAGCCACGAACCGAACGTCTGCATGAGCAGTCCCCTGAAGGCGTACTCCTCAGCGATGCACTGGAGAGGTCCGAGTATAGTGAGTACTAAAAAGCTCGCGAGAGTGAACTTCATCCGGAAGTCATCGATGAGGTGCTCGACAAAAAGATTGTTCACTATGACCGGAACGGATATGCAGAGGAATGCTATCGGGAATACCCTCCAGAACACCTTGTGGCTCCAGCCCCCGCGAGAGGATGAGTATGAAGAATACGGTCTGTCACGCACTATAATCGCCGCCAGCCAGAGAGCCGGGATCATCACGACGATTGAGCCGAGGTTCACGACATTCTGCCACATGTTGGCAAGATCCATGTCGTCATAGCTGTCTGAAAAGATGGCGTTCGTAGTGTTCCCTATGGCTCCGTTAAGTCCTGTGCCTGATGCCGAAGCCACGATAAAAACCAGCGCCGCCCCTGCCAGTACAAAGAACAGTGCGAAAAGGATGAACACCAGGATAGGTTTATACCACCTGTACGATTTGAACTGTCTTCCGTAAGTCGGATATGAATGCTCCTTCGCATTTGAGCTGTCAATAGTATACATTTATACCCCCTTGTCAGCCGGGCCCATTCCGCCCAGCTTAATTTAGTTACCTGATAATTATAAATTAAGACAGCATGCATGTTTCCGAAGCTATATCATTTTTAAGACGAAAACAGGCTCCCGGAATGATCCGGAAGCCTGCAGTTTTTACCGTTATGATCAGGAGAGTGGTTCTATCGGAGGGGCTTAGCCCCCGGAGATCAAGCTTCTCGACCTTACGGCAAAGCCGTAATGATCCGGAGAGAAGCTTACTTCTCTTCCTGCTCCTTCTTGTAAGCAGCGATTACCTTGTCTGCGAGGTTGCTCGGCAGCTCGGCATATCTTGCGAACTCTACTGTGAAGGATCCTCTTGCCTGAGTCATCGATCTGAGCGCGATAGCGTAGTCGAAGAGCTCTGCCTGTGGAGCTTCAGCGTGGAGGATAGTGCCGCGAGGCGAGGAATCCATACCGAGTACCATTCCGCGTCTGTTAGGCATGTCGCCCATGACTGCTCCTACGAATGATTCAGGAACAGTGATCTCGAGCTTCATGATAGGCTCGAGCAGGCACGGCTTAGCCTCAACGATACCCTTCTTGAATGCCAGCGAAGCAGCGATCTTGAACGATACTTCGTTGGAGTCTACTTCGTGATAAGAACCGTCGTAGAGGACAGCCTTGATGTTCTGTACCTTGCAGCCTGCGAGAGGGCCCTTCTCCATGCACTCGAGGAGTCCCTTCTCAACAGCAGGAACGTAGTTCTTAGGAACCGATCCGCCGAAGAGCTCTTCGCTGAACTCGAGGCCAGGCTCTGTCGATGGCGAGAATCTGATGTGTACATCACCGTACTGACCAGCACCGCCGGACTGCTTCTTGTGCTTACCCTGAACATCGGAGTTGCCCTTGATGGTCTCTCTGTAAGCGATCTTCTGAGGAACAACATTTACGCTTACGCCGTATCTGTCCTTCAGCTTA
>CADATR010000232.1 GCA_902790885.1 uncultured Eubacteriales bacterium | reverse complement strand
TTGCGCTTGTAGACAGCGTGAAGGCCATAATAAAGGAAAAAGAAAAAGTCGGATGCACAGGCTGCAGATATTGCATGCCGTGTCCGAGCGGAGTGGATATACCGGGCAATTTCCATCACTGGAATCTCATGTATATTGAGGGCAAAAAGAATCCGGTCAGATTCGAATTCGCACGCAACGTGGGCCTGCAGGAGAAGCCTGGCTTTGCGACTCAGTGCGTGGGGTGCGGCAAGTGCGAGATGCATTGTCCGCAGCACATACAGATACGCAAGATGCTCAAAAAGGCTGATAAGGACCTCAGGCCGCTTCCATACAGGATAGCGATGCCTGTGGTAAGAAAGCTCATGGCCAGATAGGCGTATCTACTTGCTTTCTGATGAAGCGAGGGCAGAAGGCCTCAGATTCATTATCATGATGGAGCAGAAGACCAGCGCTATGCCGGCAATCTTGAAGCCGCTGAGTGACTGGCCGAAAACAACAAATCCGATAACTGCAGCTGCAGCGGTCTCTACTGATGCCAGTACAGGGACTACTGCAGTTTCTGTTATTTTGCTTAAACCGCCGAAATAGATGATATACGCCAGAGCGGACGGAACGATACCGAAGCCGATTATCGCGAGGAGTATCGGAAGGTTGAATTCAGTACCCATTCCGTTGTACGGCCTTACCATGAAAAACAGGAGCAGGGCGCCGAAGGCCTGCCCGTAGAATGCTGATGAGAAAGAGTCCTCCTCATCGGCTCCAAGTCTTGAAAGAACAGGGAGTGTGCCGTATGTGAATCCTGCGAGTACTCCCATAAGAAGGCCGTAGCCCGTCAGAGTCACTCCAGAGAAGTCTCCTCCGGTCACGGTCAGGATGCAGCCGGCGATGTTGATGATGATAGCGATTATCTTGTTGAGGCCGAATGGTTCCCTGAAGAACAGCCTTGACATGATGGCAACGAATATAGGCGCGGTATACAGAAGCACAGCCGCTGTGGCCATGCCGCTAAGCTCTATCGCTCTCATGTAGAAGAGGTTATAGAAGGCCTGGGATATAAAGCCTATCAGAACACAGGATATAAGACCGCGCTTGGTGAGACGGAAGAGTGACAGGCCCTTGCCTTTGACTAACAGTACAGGGATCAGAAGCACGCTTGCCGAAAGGAGCCTGTAGAAGGCGACCGCCGACGAGTCCATTCCAAGCTTTGAAAGGATGGTAGAGAACATTCCGATCGTTCCCCACAGCAATCCTGTCACGAATACCATTAAATAGCCTTTGTTCTGTTCGCTTTTCAACCTGTTTTCCCCTTTACATGTTGTCAGATACCGTGTTTTTCAGCGTTCAGAATACTCTTTCGCGCTGAAAATGTAAACTGAAAACTTTCAGATTGAATGATGAGCGTTAATGTTGTAGTCGGACTATTTCTTATTGACTGAAAACAACTGCAAAGTGTAACGCAAATGTGTTATGCTTACTCAGAAATAAACGCTGCCGCCGGGCAGCAAACAGGGAACACCTGCCTCCATGCCGTTAGGCCTTAGAAGACATGGAAGCCGGTGTTCATTTTTAGGAGGATCAAAATGGAATGGATAATGCTTCTTATCGCAGGTGTGCTTGAGGTTACCTGGGCTGTTTTCATGAAGATGTCAGAGGGCTTCACAAAGATGATGCCGAGCATCGTGACCGCAGTGGGATACATCCTAAGCGCGGTATTTCTGGCGCTGGCACTTAAAAAGCTGCCGCTCGGCACCGCATACGCCATGTGGACCGGCTTTGGCATACTCGGCACCACGCTGCTCGGAGTGATGCTGTTCAAGGAGACTATAAGCCCGGCTCAGGCAGGCTGTGTGATACTGATAGCTGCGGGGATAGTCGGCCTCAGGATACTGGCGTAGCGCTTTGTCAAAAGCGGTCAGAAATGTTATCATAGCTCCATTATGAAAACAGTATTCGTTTCTTTGACAATTATTGCGGTGATATCGGCTTCTGTACCCGTTATCGCTCATCTTATACCGCGGAATATCATACCGGAGACTGTACTCCTTATAGCCGCGGGAGCATTGCTAGGGCCAAACATGGCCAATGTTATAAGAGCGGATAACACAGCGATCCTTTTGCTGTCAGATCTGGGATGCGCGTTTCTGTTCCTTCTTGCAGGCTACGAGATCGATCCCAAATCAGTCGCAGGCAGGGACGGCAAACATGGACTGCTGACTTGGGCAATAACATTTGCGGCCGGTATAGGACTGTCATTTCTGATGCCCGATCTTGCGGAAGGCAGGCAGGGCCTGATAGCGTCAGCTCTGCTGCTGTCTACGACCGCCCTTGGAACGCTTATGCCTATACTCAAAGACAGGGCCCTGCTGGGCACCAGAGAGGGCGATCTTGTGCTGGCATACGGAACATGGGGAGAGCTTGCGACAGTGCTTGCTGTAGCTGTGCTGCTTTCTGTGCGCACCGGATGGCAGACTGCGATAATACTGCTCGTCTTCCTGCTCATATGCGTTTGGTTCGGAGCTGCCGGTACACGGAATGTCCGCAAGAGCACAGCAATATACCGTTTTCTTGAATCGCGGGCTGACTCGACATCGCAGACTATGGTAAGAGTAACGATCCTCATGCTGGTGGTGCTGGTGACATTCTCGAGCATATTTGATCTGGATATAG
>CADATR010000231.1 GCA_902790885.1 uncultured Eubacteriales bacterium | reverse complement strand
TGCCTTGCGGCTGGCTCTCTTGCCGGAGCAGGTCTCAGCGGTCTTCTCGCAGGAGCTTCCGCGGTATCGTCGGGAGCTGCCAGTCTTACTGCTGCTGTCTCGAGCAGTATGCGAGGTCTTTCGGAATATCTTCCGAGGTTTATATATTCAGAGATGAGGCGTATTGCCTTCTCAATGAATGCTGCGTCTGTCTGATCGGCCTGGGCCCTGAGCCTTGCGATGTTCTCGCCCGAAGCTCCGACTATGCGCTCGGCCTTGCCGACGTACTTGACTATCATGAGGTCGCGCATGTGCTTGAGCCAGTCCTTGAGGATCTGCCTCGGGTCTTTGCCGCGGCGTACGATCTCATCTATGTAGACGAGCGCCTTGCCTGCATCGCCGCCTATGACAGCTCCTGTCAGGGCAAGGAAGAAGTCTGAACCTGCCGCTCCTGTGTACTCAAGTACGGCAGCCCTGCTGAGCTCTTTGTCGCCCGCGGCCGTGCACTGCTCGAGTATGCTCAGCGCGTCTCTTACAGAGCCGTCGGCCCTCGACGCGATGGTAGCGAGTGCATCATCGGTCGCGTGAATGCCCCTTTTATTGCAGATGCGCTTCATTCCCTCGATGAGTTCCTCTTCGGTCACGCGCCTGAAGTTGAGCTGCATGCAGCGTGAGCGTATGGTCGATCTCACCTTCTGAGGGTCTGTGGTGGCAAGGATGAAGATGGCATGAGCAGGAGGCTCCTCGAGTGTCTTGAGGAATGCGTTCTCTGCCGCCGTGCTCAGCATGTGCACCTCGTCGATTATGTACACCTTGTATCTGCCCACTGCAGGCGGGTACTTTACCATTTCGATTATGGCTCTGAGGTCGTCTACTCCGTTGTTGGAGGCAGCGTCGAGTTCTATTACGTCGACGAATCTGCCCTCGCGTATGGCCTCGCAGTTTTCGCACTCTCCGCACGGGATAGCAGCGTCCGGATCGCCCGGTTCACCGTGAAGGCAGTTGACTGCCTTGGCCAGTATGCGCGCCGTGCTCGTTTTGCCCGTGCCGTGAGTTCCGGCAAATAAATAAGCCTGGCTCACCGTACCCGTCCTGATCTGATTCTGCAGGATCCGGACGATGTGCCTCTGGCCTATTATCTCTTCAAATACTTCCGGCCTCTCGGCTCTGTATAATGCAGGCTGCATATTACCTCTTCAAAAAATGTGCCTTGCGGCACCCTTGCTGCTTAATAAAATAAGCGGGCGGTCAGCTGTACGCGGAGGCTGATCTGCGGCACACAGGACAGATCGCTTAATGCTGCTACCTCTCGGTCCTGACATGATTCACGGAGCCCCGTTGCGCAGGGCCCCCGCGCACAGCAGGCCGCCCGCCCAGATTCGCTATCTATTGTAACACAAAGCAGTCAGCAATGTGAATGAAGCGAAGATCTTTTTTGAATACGCTAAAAAGATTCGTAAGCGAACACTCCGCAGAAAGTGCTGAAGCACACCGGAGCAGCGCTCTGACGACAGAACGGACCCCGGGAACTGGAGCTCCGTTTTCAGGCAATGGAGCGTAATTCCCGGGGGCGATTGGAAGAGTGATGAAACGGCTTGTGCTTCGTGCTTTCGAGGACGTTCGCAGCGAAACTTTTTAGTGTTTATAACATGATCTCGCTCTTGGCTTTACTTGCTGCTATCATGTCGTTCAGCTTCTTGGCCGGCCTGTACAGCAGCAGCCCGAAGGCCACTGAACCAGCGAAGAACAGAAGCAGTATGCCAAGGCACTTCCAGTAGGTGCCGTCGTACATGCCGCCTATGCACTCACGCATGGCATCCATCGAATAGCGGAACGGCATCAGAGGATAGAGCGCCCTGAATACCGGCGGCAGCACTTCGACCGGATAGGTTCCGCCCGAACCGGCTACCTGAAGTACCAGCACTATGACGCCGGCGGCGAGCCCTATGTTATCGAGAGCAAACACCAGGGCATAGTTGATCATCATGAACACCAGACCGTTGACGCAGGCAAGGAGCACAAAGCGCAGCGGCGCGGTGCACTGGATACCGATGTAGAGCAGGTCGCCCAGCGAGACTATCAGTCCCTGGGCCAGCCCTATGAGCATATACAATCCGTAGCGCCCGAAGTACCATTCGTGCAGCTTTAGGTCAGGATACATATCCTTCCTTCTGAGCTTTACTTTTATGAGCACGGCTGTCAGCAGCGAGCCTACCCACTGCGCCAGCACGGTGTAGAACGGCGCCATTGCCGAGCCGTATGTCTCGATCGGCCAGAAGACCTCGGTCTTCATCTTTACAGGGTTAGCGAGGTAATCTGCTACGGCCGTCTCGTCGTTTGCCATCATCTCGCTTATCTCCTGCAGGAGCTCGTTGCCCGACGCATCTGCAAGAATATCTGAAGCGTTGAGCGCTCCCTCCTGAAGTTCCTTCAGGTTGTCAGCGGTCTTGTTGATACTCGTCTTCAGCCCCGAAAGAGCTCCGTTGTACGACTTCATATACTTGCTGAGCGAAGTGAGGTCTTTGTCAGCCTTCGACATGGTCTTGCGGAAGCCCGAAAGCGATGACTTAGCGTTTGTCAGCGCCTTGCTGAGGTTCGTGTCGATATCTGTATTTATCTGATTGTTTATGGCATCGACCAGATCAGCTGCCTTGGCGTTGTTGTCGGATATCTCCTGGATAGCCGCCTTGCGCTCCTCGTCA
>CADATR010000230.1 GCA_902790885.1 uncultured Eubacteriales bacterium | reverse complement strand
GTCTTCCGGAATTTCGAGGGCATCGAAAATCACTCTTCCAACGGAAATGATCCAGGCAATCGAGGATTGTGGCTTCTTTGAGAGCATACCGCTATGGGCAGTTACCCTCATAGGCAGTCTGTTCATTACTGTGCTGTCTTTCATCATCATACTCACGGTCTATGGGCGATTCTTCAGGCTGTATCTGTACACAGCGATCGCGCCAGTACCGCTTTCGACATTTGCCGGGCAGCCTACACAGAACATAGGTGTCAGCTTTCTGAAGAGCTATGCGGGAGTCTGTTTGGAAGGCGCAATCATAGTTCTTGCATGCATCATATTCAGCAAGTTTGCAGCCAGCCCGCCTGTAGTGGATAAGGATGTAGCTGCAGCAACTATGGTCTGGAAGTACGTCGGAGAGCTGGTCTTCAATATGCTCGTGCTTGTGGGAATGGTCAAGATGAGCGACCACTTAGTCAAGGAAATGCTGAGCCTGTAAGGAAGGAGGACAAGAATGGAAGTTATTACTAAAGATGAGATCCGCCTGGACAAAGATGGTCAGGAAAAAAGGATCGAAGGGTATCGTTTCAAACTGTGGATGATCGAAAGGAAGAAGAAAAACTATGGATGTAAAGGAATTCACTAATATTATCAAGGAAGAACTGCCGGATTTCCTGCCGGAAGAAGTGTACAAGGATCTGGTCATTGACGATGTCGAGATCGCCAAAATGAATGATCAGAAGCTGCATGGCCTGACCTTCAAGCCGAAGGAAAGTGATGCAGCGCCAACGCTGTATATCGATGATCTGTATGAGCGTCATGAGAACGGAGAGGACATCGGATTCCTGCTTGTGGATCTTGCCAACAGATTTGAGGAAGCGAGAAAAGCACCGACACCACCGGAGGTCGATCTTAGCTGGGACAGCGTTAGAGACAACCTGAGCCTAAGGCTGCTCGAGAAGAAGCGTAATATCGATTTTCTCTCTAATATGCCATATGTAGATGTGGGCAACGGTCTTGCAATGACAGCGGATATCAATATGCCGGGAGATATGCATGGCGAGTGGAGGATCGCTGTCAATCATGGTGTGATGGAACAGCTCGGAGTAGACAGAAACGAGCTGTTTATTAATGCAATGGAAAGTGCGGTCAGATACGACCCTGCTACACTCACTGACATGACCCAGGCGCTCTTCAGTCCGGACAAAGAGAACCTTCTCGACAGAGCAGAGCCTCTAGAGCCTATGGAGGTAGGAGGCATGTATGTACTTACTACCGAAAGCGGCAATCTTGGAGCATCTGCGCTTTTCTATCCGGATGTGAGGGAGAAGGCAGCAGAGATGATCGGATCAGGGTACTATGTGCTCCCTAGCAGTATTCACGAGGTCATCCTTGTGCCTGATACGATGGATCATGATGCGAGGGATCTCTGCGATATGGTAAAACAGGCAAACAGAAGTGTTGTAGAACCTAAGGATATTCTCTCGGACAACGTGTATCACTATGATAAGGATTCGCGTGATCTTAGCAGAGTGAATCCGGAGCGTGAGAAGGCAGACAGAGTAGCTGAAGGGAGGTAGCCTCCATGGAAGTTCGCATCAACAGAGAAATAAGAGACTACACTGAGTCTATGTTCTTCGGACTGTCACTGAGACAGTTCTTTTTTTCTGTCCTGGCATGCGGCGTAGCAGTTGGTATCTACCTTGGTCTCAATCCCATCATTGGGACTGAGACCACTAGCTGGCTCTGTATAGTAGCTGCATTTCCATTCGCCGTTCTTGGCTTTCTCAAGTACAACGGAATGACGGCAGAGAAGTTCATTGCAGCCTGGGTAAAATCCACGTTCATCATCCCAAAGGTGCTGACATTCGGAAACACGAACTATTACTATGCGGCGATGGCTGACGGGTCACCTGAAACTGTTAAAAAGCACCGTTTCCACAGACGCGGATCAAGACACAAGAGGAAGACATCCCGAAAGCAGGATGCAGGTAATAAGCTGCAGAAGAAGGACAAGGGAAGGAGCTGATGGATATTGATAAAGACGCTTACTAATGTCCTGAAACAGGACAAGGAAAAGTTTGCTGTGCCCAGAAAGGTACAGGACATCATTCCCGTCAGATCCATTTGGCCTGACGGGATATTTCTTACCGGCAAAAACAAGTTCAGCAAGACCTATCGATTCACGGATATAAACTACGCTGTAGCATCCCGTGACGATAAAGCGGGGATGTTCCTCGGGTATTCAGAACTTCTGAACTCTCTGGATTCAGGCTGTACTGCAAAGATCACCATCAATAACCGCAGACTCAACATGCTGGATTTCGAGGATCGGATACTTCTCCGGATGATGGGTGATCCTCTCGATGTTTACCGGAAAGAATACAATGATATGCTCACTGAAAAGGCGACCGGCAGCAATGCGATCATACAGGACAAATATATTACTATCTCTGTGAATCGAAAGAGCATCGAGGATGCGAGGCTGTACTTCGCCAGAATAGGCGCTGATCTCATGGCGCACTTCTCCAGATTAGGGTCCAAGTGCATAGAACTTACGGCCAATGACAGGCTTCGTATAATCCATGACTTCATGCGAACAGGCGAAGAGACATCGTACCACTTTGATCTTAAGGATCACATGCGGAAGGGGCATGACTTTCGTGACTATATCTGCCCGGACTGCTACGAGAATTACAGCGACTATTTCAAAGTCGGAGATC
>CADATR010000229.1 GCA_902790885.1 uncultured Eubacteriales bacterium | reverse complement strand
CCTCCGGATTTGTACTGCCAGATTATCTCATTGACGAAGTTCTTTTCTCCCATGAGCTCGTCGAGCACCAGCTTGATATAATGCGACGAATGCCAGTCAAGATGTATCCACATCAGTCCGTCATTCGCAAGGAGCTCCCTCATCATGAGTATCCTTACCGTCATGTTCTCGATGTAGTATTCGAGACTGCGGTCAAACTTGTCATCATACGCCAGATGATGCACCTTATGGCTGGCTCCGTGATCATCCTTTACGCTTATTGACGCGTTGAAGCTGGAGCGCGTAAAGAACGGCGGATCGATGTATATGAGGCTGAAAGCGCCGGCATAGCCGCGCTCAAGCAGCTGCTTCATGTACTCGAGATTATCGCCGAGACACAGCTCGCATGCCTCCCCGCCCCGCAATTCATCCACAGTTGTAATAGAGCCATGTACGTCCCCGTACATGGCTCTTCCTTTATTGATTCCTTCAAGTATCTGGTCTATCACCGTCATTTTAATTAAGCACTTCCATATCGTCGAAGTTGACGCCTATCATCTCTTCGAGCTCGGCGCTCACGCTGAGTACGAAATCGATGCCTGACTCCTTGGAGATCACCTTGATCTTTTCGATGAAGCTCGGAAGAACTTCAAGGGCAAAGTCTCTGTGTCTCATGATTCCGTCGAGGAATATAGTCTCGATGTCATTGTCCGAGCTCATGATGCCGAACAGGAAACCGATATATTCGTCTTCATTTGTGATATGAGGGAAATCCTCCATGCATACGACTCTGATCTTATAGTCAAGATCATATATAAGTCTGGAATTCTTGTTTATAAATACGATGCTGCCTCTGGCTGTCTGGACTGTTTCATTTGCTAGTTCGATCATTCTTTTGGTCTTGCCGCTTCCTTTATGTCCAATCAAAAGCTTCACCATAGGTCAGTACCTCCTCTTTCTCTTCTAACGATATAGTGCACTAATTTTACAACAGCAAAAATACTTAATCAATGATTTTGCCCCGCCTTTTTTAAAGGGCGGGGCATTTAATTTCAAACATATTGTCAAGCAGTATCTATGCTTCGGCAGCCTCTGCAGCTTTCTTAGCTCTGAGTTCCTTTACAACGTCGTCTATTCTGTGAGCGACTTTGCGGAAATCATCCTCAAGGAATCCTCTTGTGGTCATCGGAGCTGTTCCGATACGTACGCCGGATGTCTGGAACGGCGATCTCTTCTCGTTAGGAACTGTGTTCTTGTTGAGTGTGATGCCTACCTCGTCGCATGCAGCCTGGAGCTCCTTGCCCGAGAACGGCTCGTCACTGAGGTCGAGAAGGAATACGTGGTTGTCTGTTCCGCCTGTGACTACCTTGTAGCCCATGCCTGTGAACTCGTCTGCGAGAGCTGCGCAGTTGAGTCTTACCTGATGCTGATATGTCTTGAACTCCGGCTTCAGAGCTTCCTCAGCGCATACAGCCTTGCCTGCGATGATGTGGCAGAGAGGGCCGCCCTGTGCGTAAGGGAATACTGCGGAGTCGACCTTCTTTGCGAGATCAGGCTTAGCGAAGATGAGTCCGCCGCGAGGTCCTCTGAGAGTCTTATGAGTTGTTGTTGTTACGATATCAGCATATCCGAATGGTGTCGGATGCTCGCCGGCTGCTACGAGACCTGCGATATGAGCCATGTCTACCATGAAGTAAGCGCCGACTTCCTTTGCGATCTCAGCGAATGCAGCGAAGTCGATGATCCTTGCGTAAGCGGATGCTCCTGTGAGGATCAGCTTTGGCTGATATTCGTGAGCTTTCTTTCTGACGTCTTCCATGTCGATGCGTCCATTCTCGTCAACATCGTAGGAAATTACGTTGTAGAGTGTGCCGCTGAAGTTTACCGGCGAACCATGTGTGAGGTGACCGCCGTTGGAGAGGCTCAGTCCGAGCATGGTGTCGCCCGGCTCAAGCACTGACTTGAACGCAGCGAAGTTTGCCTGCGAACCGGAGTGCGGCTGAACGTTTACGTGATAATCTGTGTTGAACACCTTTCTCCAGAGGTCGCAGCAGTACTCCTCAAGCTGGTCAACGATGATCGTTCCACCGTAGTATCTGCCCTTGTTTCCTGATGTTCTGACTACAGGAGCCTGTGGGTAACCTTCTGCGTATTTCCACGACAGGCAGCTTCCGCAGGCAGCCATTACAGCTTCTGAGCAATAGTTTTCAGATGCGATGAGCTCTACGTTGTTTTTCTGTCTCAGGTACTCCTGATTGACGAGATCCGCAACCTTCTCAGAACTCTTTCTGATCTCTTCAACTATCATCTGGTTATAGTTGCTGTTGTCATTACCGTTTCTGTCAAACATAAGCCGGTCCTTTCTCTCCTTACTACTGAGTTAATACAATTGGGTTAATATATATATTACAGTGATTTATGATCCTGCAAATACATACTTCTCAGCTCGCCGGCCAGATAAATCGAGCCGGTAACGAGCACGCATTCATACCCTCCATTCATAGAGAGCTGGTATGCTTCAGCTGCTGAATCGCAGATGATGCAGCCCTTTCCGTTTGCAGCGAACACCTCTCCGAGACGTTCGGTATCCTCTGCCCTTCCGTAATCGACGGCAGCGGCAGCAAAAGTGCATCCTCTCGTATTATCTGTCAATAATTGTATCATACGAATGTAATTTTTGTCTTTCATGCATCCAAAAATTACAAAGATTCTTTTTATGCGATGCCC
>CADATR010000228.1 GCA_902790885.1 uncultured Eubacteriales bacterium | reverse complement strand
CATCATCTGCATCATAGAAAGCGATGTATTTGCCTCCTGCCATTTCAATACCTGCGTTGCGGGCAGATCCTACGCCTCCGTTCTCTTTGCTGTGCAAAGTAAATCTGGCATCATCGCCAATCAGTTTCCTGATAACCTCTTCTGTGTTATCTGAGGACCCGTCATTTATGATGATGCACTCCCAGGCATCAAAGGTCTGTGCTCTGACAGAATCTATTATTTTGTGAATGTGCTCTGCCGAATTATATGCAGGCACTATTATGGATATTTTAGGTACCGGACTCATTCCGTAAGAATACTCCTGCTTGTCTTATTTGTTCCAGCGCATAATGGTCTTTCCGCCGGCTTTATGTATATCTGATTCGAATGCTGTTACAAAGTCTTTCATGCTGCCGACTTCAACGACATTATCCACAAGGCACTCAAGATAATCTACTATCTCCGGGTGTTCAACATACATATTAACTGTATTTTCGAAGTCCTTCCGCCCGCTGCGGCTGCTGCCGAATATGCGGAGACCTTTTTCCAGCACCATTCTTGTATTGATAGGTGCCAGCTCTTCCGTGACTCCGAGAATGGATATCGTGCCCTCCGGAGCAATATGGTCTATGATCTGATTGATTGCCTTGGGTGCTCCCGTACTGCCAACACACTCAAAGGCATGGTCGAAGGTCAGCTCATCAGGGATCTCATTGATGTGATATACCGCCTCTGCGAACGAGAAGTTATCAAGCTTATCCTCATGCTTTCCGAAAACATACAGCTTCGAATCAGGTTCTCTGTACTTCAGCATCAGAGCGATTATAAATGCAAGATTGCCGTCGCCCCAGATGCCGATGCTTCTGCGTCTTGCATGGGCGATCTGCTTGAACCTGTCTACAGCGTGATAGCATACAGAGGTAAACTCAGTAAATGCTGCTACTTCAGGATTGATGCCCTCCGGGAGCAGTACTACGCGGTCTCTTCTCATTGCAACGTTATCCTGCATGAAACCGTCAAATCCGCTGGCTCTGAATCTGCTGCTCCTGAGATAGTTCTCTGCAATGTAATCATCCTCTTCGAAAGGCGTATTAGGGATCATGACCACAGGCTGCCCCGGTCTGAATTCACCTGCTGTATCCATCACAACACGGCCTATGCCCTCATGTATAAGCGCCATAGGCAGTTTTTTTGCAAGAATCTCGGCCGGCCTAAGGCCCTGATAGTACCTCTGATCAGCATTGCAAATTGACAGATGGGTAGGTCTTACTATCACCTGATTCCCAGTCAGATCTATATCGTTGAACTCGACCTCAAACCGTCTCGGCTCGACCAGTCTGTATACTGCATTAAGCATTACTCGATGTCTCCTTTGAGTATCGTTTCTGCGACCTTGATGTCATACGGATAAGTGATCTTGATGTTGAAGCTCTCGCCCCTGACGATTTCTACATCTTCACCTTTCATTACGAATATCTTCGCCGCATCGGTGAGGATATCTTTCTCCTCATCTGTAAGACTTCTGTACAAATCTCTGAGTTTCTTCGCTCTGAAACTCTGCGGTGTCTGGCCCTGGAACAGCTGTGATCTGTCAGGGACTTCAGCAATAAGTTTGCCGTCTTCTGACCTTACGATCGTATCGGTAGCCGGGAATGCGGTATCACATGCACCCACTCTTCCGGCAGCCTCGATATTATCACTTATGATCCTGTATGTTACGAACGGTCTGACTGCATCGTGTGTAACGATGATAGTATCTTCATCCAGATTGCCGTCCTTATCGATAACGTCAATCGCATTCATGAGGGTCTCATTACGTGTGTCTCCGCCCTCTGTGACTACTATCCTGGACATGTCCGGAATATGCCTGGACAATATATTCTTAGTATGTTCTATCCACTTTTTCGGAGTGAGAACGATTATCTTCTCAAACTCACTGCATACCGCAAACTTCTCGACGGTATGAACTATGATTGGCTTACCGCCTATATTTAAAAACTGCTTTGGCTTTTCTGCATTGCCCATTCTTCTGCCAATGCCGCCTGCAAGAATCGCACCGTATATCATGTAAATCCTCCCATATATAGTGAAGTTTTTTGATCAGGGCAGGCAGGTTGTCTCTGCCCATATTTTTACAGATTATATTATATCTAAAGGACCGGAGCCCTTCAAGGCTCCGGTCCTTCTTATGGTTATTTCAGATGTTTCTTAGCTATTGAACTTTACTTACACCATCTCTTAAATTTTCTAAGCTTCATGTTCCCGGTAACTTCTATTCGTTTCATCTGATAGAGGTCCTGCTTTCTGGTCGCATATCCGCTCTTTCCGAAAAGAAATGCCATTTTAATTCCACTGTTCTTGTATGCACTGATCATCTGTGCTGAATACTTTCCATGCGGGTATGCAAGATATGTAAATCCATACATTTCCTTCTGTGCTGCCGCATCATTCATGACAGCCTGATACGTTTCCGTAAGATATGCATTAGGTCTGTGGATATTATACGTATGACTCTGGAATTCGATCTGTCCGGGATTTGACCTTCGCAGCGTTTGGATTCTGGAATATGTTATCGTATAAGATCCGTTGCTTTCGTATGCAGGTTTTCCAACAATGAACGCCGTTCCTTTAAGTTTATATTTCTTAAACACCCTAACCGCATTCTCAATGGACTCTGCATGTCCATCATCTATTGTGATCAGCACCGATCTCTTCGGCAGCTTGATCTTACCGGTACGCCATAAA
>CADATR010000227.1 GCA_902790885.1 uncultured Eubacteriales bacterium | reverse complement strand
GCCAATGCATCAGCGGATAATGCAGAGCAGGTTCAGCAGGCATTTAGGGAACATGGTATTAAGACCATCCGCGACCGACAGAGCAGAGCGAAGATGGCAAATCAGGAAGTCCTGCGAAATGCTGAGGAAGACAGGCTGACCGGTCGTGTGAAAAGAGCCTCGGCAATCAGGAACAGAGAGCTCGTCGGATACAAAACCGGCAGGATCGCCAGAAACCGCCAAAATACGCCAAAAAGCGAGGAACTCATCCGGAGGCGAAGGAAGGAGTATGCGGTAAAACGCATAACTGAGCAGAATGCGAACAGAGGCGGTTTTCAGCGAGTATTTGCGATCATCAAAGGCTCCCGCCCGGATAAAGCAGCACGCAGAACAGGCAGAGTGCTTGCAGGTATTGCCGAAGGCACAAAGGCACTGTTCGGCACATTATCCATAAGCGGTGCTGTAGCTGTAGGCATCATCGTGATCATGGTGCTGTTCGGAGCAGCTTCCAATATGACTGAGGATGGCTATTATATCGACGGAACCGGAGATACAGCGATAGTTGAGGTGGCGAGAGCCCAGCTTGGCAATGTTGGCGGAGATAAGTTCTGGAAATGGTACGGATTCAATACCCATGTGCACTGGTGCGCCTGTTTTGTAAGCTGGTGCGCGGATCAGTGCGGCTATATAGACGCAGGCTTAATGCCGAAGTTCGCAGGCTGCGATACCGGAGTCAGCTGGTATAAATCGCATCACAGATGGGCAGGAGGAGGCTATACGCCGCATCCCGGCGATATCATCTTCTTTGACTTTGAGAGAGATGGGGTGATAGACCATGTCGGGATCGTTGAGACCTGCGACGGAAAAAGTCTCACTACTATCGAGGGCAATTACAGTAATGCGTGCAAGCGGGCTTCATATGGAGTCGGCGACCGCCGGATAGCAGGCTATGGCCTGTCTGTATCCGTTTCGGCCCATGCCTCGTCAGCGATCTTCGAGAGAGCGATCGGCTGGGCGAATCTGGTAGCCAATGATGACAGTTATCATTATGTGCACTGGAAAAGCGAAGACAGTAAGACACAGGAATGCCCTGTCTGCAATAAGCACCCGAAAGGGGAATACCGCGGCTGGAACTGCATCGGCTTCGCGTTTGCCTGCTGGAAGCACGGTGCGGGTATCAACAGCAAATGCAGCTGCGGTGTCATCGATGACGGAACATGGAACAGGCTTCTCAGTTGCAGCTCTGATGCAGAAGCTGACAGAATCGCTTCTGGAAGAACAGGAGTGAAGTGCAAGGTGATCCGGAACGGCGGATCAGCGATCCCATTAAGCATGTTGAGAGCAGGAGACATAGTGGCTTTGTACTCCGGAAGCGGTTACTACCATACCATCTTCTATGAAGGGAACGGTCTGTATGCCGACTGCACAAGTGGAAGGAGCGACAATATAAAGTCAGGAAATACCCTTTCAGCCGGAACCAAGTCACGGATCAAGGTAGCGATAAGATATGTTGGGTAAGACTGATGAACAGTAGCATTTTATCAGGAAATATCGTATACTCTGCAAGGCTGCTGCGGGAAGTTCCCCGGCGGCCTGCAGATACGACATACAATAACACTATAGATACAAAGGAGAAAACAGAAATGACAAAGGTAGAATTCGTAGAAAAGTATGCAGAGAAGACCGGAATGAGCAAGAAGGATGCTGCAGCTGCAGTAAAGGCTTTCTTCGAGGTAACAGCTGATGCGCTGAAGGCAGGCGACAAGGTCGTATTCCCTGGCACATTCAAGGCTGAAGTCACCGAAAGAGCAGAAAGAACAGGCCGCAACCCGATCACAGGCGCAGAAATGGTGATTCCTGCAAAGAAGGTTATCAAGGTTAAGTTCTCGGATAAATTGCTCGGTTAATTGCAGATAACAACATAGATAGCAGACCTTGTTGTCAGATATGGCAATTTAGGCCTGCTTTGTTTTTGATGTTATTTTTGACAAATTAATCACTTACTAATGAGTTCATTCAGGCCGTCATATCGCAAAACCTTGCGATTTCATCTTGAAGATGAGTATGATAGATGGTATTATACAAACGGATAAAAGGAGGTGCATGATGGCAGTATCCTACAAAAGACTTTGGAAGCTACTAATAGATAAAGATATGAGCCAAGTTGAGCTTATGAATGCTGCAGGGATAGCTCCGAATACTATGACAAAGCTACGTCGAGATAAAGACGTAACTCTTGGAGTACTAGGCAAAATATGTGAAGCTCTTGGTACAGATTATGGAGATATCATGGAATATGTCTCTGATAATAAAGTAATAAAAGAAGAGGAGATATAAGAGGGCATGGCTGTGAAAAAATCTGAATTATACTCGCTCCTATGGGAAGCGTGCAATAAACTGAGGGGCGGTGTGGAGCCGGCTCGATATAAGGACTATGTACTTGTTCTTCTGTTTTTCAAATATGTATCAGATCGATATAAAGGGCAGCCTTTTGCTGAATTTACCATCAGTCAAGGCGCCTCCTTTGATGATTTGATTAAGGCAAAAGGAAAAAGTGATGTAGGGGAAAGAACGGATAAAATCATACAGAAGTTTCTTGAGGATAATAGGCTGCAGGGTTCTCTTCCAGATGTCAGTTTTAACAATCCAGAGGAACTTGGGTCAGGAAAAGAGCTGGTCGACAAGGTATCTGGCCTAATAGGCGTATTTCAGAATCCGGCTATCGACTTCCGATCTAACCGCGCCAGC
>CADATR010000226.1 GCA_902790885.1 uncultured Eubacteriales bacterium | reverse complement strand
CATACTTTTTAAGCAGACAAGAGTAGGTCTCAACGGAACAAAATTCAAGATATACAAAATCAGAACCATGTATCTTGATGCGGAGAAAAGAAAGCAGGAGCTTATGTCAGAGAACCGTGTCTCAGACGGCATGATGTTCAAGCTGGATTTTGATCCACGCATAATAGGCAATAGAATAGTTGACGGCAAGCCGGTCACCGGCATAGGCGAAAAGCTCAGACGGGGCAGCTGGGACGAGTGGCCGCAGTTCTTCAATGTGTTGCGAGGTAATATGAGCCTTGTGGGGACCCGCCCTCCTACAGTTGATGAATGGGAGAAATATAAATATCACCACAGAGCCCGCCTCTCTGCCAAGCCCGGGATAACGGGGATGTGGCAGGTAAGCGGCAGAAGCAGGATAACTGATTTTGAAGAGGTCGTCCGGCTGGACACCGAGTATATAAACCACTGGAGTATAAGTCTTGACTTGAGAATACTGCTCAAAACTGTGAAGGCAGTATTAAAAAAGGACGGGGCGATGTAAATGCTTTATGAGAGGAAATGATAATGAAGGTCATAATTGCAGCGGGAGGACGAGGCACACGAATACGCTCTGTGGCCTCAGATATTCCTAAACCGCTGATTAGAATTGATGGCGTTCCAGTGCTGGAGCGGGAGATAGTCTCGCTGAGAGATCAGGGCTTTACGGATATAATACTTACAGTGGGATATAAGCACGAGCTGATTGAGGAGTATTTCGGAGACGGCTCCAGCCTTGGCGTAGGTATTGAATATTACGTTGAAGAAAGCCCTATAGGGAATGCAGGAGCTCTGTTCAAGCTGCGGGACAGACTGACAGAGGACTTTCTGTTCTTGATCGGAGATGCTTTGTTTGATATTGACTTTAGCCGATTTATCGCAGCACATCGTGAAAAGGGTGGGCTTGTTACCTTGTTTACACACCCGAACAGCCACCCTTACGACAGCTCGCTGATCGTTGCTGACGAGAACGGCTCTGTGCTGCAATGGCTGACTAAGGAGGACATAAGGCCTAAGTATTACCAAAACCGGGTAAATGCAGGGCTGCATATAATCTCCCCAAAGGTGCTGGATATCTGCGGCATAGACGGAGAAGAGATCGGCATGGAGAGAGACGGCAGCATCATAAAGGCAGACCTTGACCGAGACTTGCTCAGGCCACTTTGCGGCAGCGGGAAAATGTTCTGCTATGACAGCCCGGAATATTGCAGGGATATGGGTACACCCGAACGGTACAGCTCTGTATCACAGGACGTGCTCAGGGGCATACCCGCAAGGAAAAATCTAAAGAACAAGCAAAGGGCGATCTTCCTTGACCGTGACGGGACAATAAACAGGCACATAGGATTTCTTACCAATACCGATGAGCTTCAGTTGCTGGACGGAGCGGCTGAGGCGATAAGAAAAATAAATCAAAGCGAATTTCTTGCAGTGGTCGTGACCAATCAGCCTGTTATCGCCAGAGGTGAGGTCACATTTGAAGGACTGCGGGAGATACACAATAAAATGGAGACTCTTTTGGGTAAAGAGGGGGCATATCTTGACGGTATATATTTCTGCCCTCACCACCCTCACAAGGGCTTTGACGGAGAGGTGCCGGAACTTAAGATCGAGTGTAACTGCCGCAAGCCCAAGCCCGGTCTGTTGTTAAGGGCAGCCGAGGACTTAAATATTGACCTTGAAAGCTCCTGGATGATCGGTGACGGAGAACGGGACATCGACGCAGGAAAAAATGCCGGCTGCAAAACCGCCCTAATCGGTGAGGAGGATCTCGGGCAGGATATGACAGGGAGTTCATTACTTGAGCTTGTGAACAGGCTGATAAAATAACACTGAACAGGAGAATTCAGATGATAATTACAAGAGCGCCCTTTAGGGTGTCTTTCTGTGGAGGCGGAAGCGATCTGCCTGCTTTCTATAAAAAATACTACGACATCACCTATGAGCTTCTGAACGATGGTCATGGAGGAAAGATATATCAGTTGTATTTTCAAAAAAAGAAAGAAAATACGCGGCAACCGATAATCACAGGATTCCTATATCTTGATGCCAAGACTTTATCACCTCTGGTATTGCATGGCCGGATTGAGAATGTCCTAGTATGGATTGGTGAATTGCGTTTCCGTAACTGCAAGGTATCGTTGCATCTGGAATATACTACTGTCAATGGCTTCTTAGAAGTCAGTAATATAACAACGTTTTGTGCCATAGAAAAGGGCCTTACCAATAGGATTACGCTCTTTCGCCTTGATGAGGAAATTTCTCCGGACGAAATAAACTATCGAGCGAGCGAATTAGGGGAAAAGAAATCAATTGTAAAACACGTGAGTGACGTCGGATATGATTCCGCTTTTTGGGCAAGGCATCAAGTGATAATGCAGACGGAGGAGGAAAGGCTGATTGCAACAGGTTTACTAAAATAGCGTGCACACTTTTTTTTGTTCTTGAACATCGGAGCAGAACTGCTGGGACTGCATGCTTTGGCATTCCGATGTACGATGAATGACATCGTAACAAAAAAAACCTTTGCCAGCCATCTTTTTCTGGAGAGGCAATCACTTCATTGTGGTCTATGAAATCACCTCGACTTATATTTATGTCGCAGACCCAGCTAAGGGCTATATCAGATATTCCTTTGATGAATTCGGACAACGATGGTATCTGAGTGGTGAACAAATGGGGGTGATCATGACTTTTGAGCCGATAGAAGATTCACATAAAAAATTTTAAGCATCAGAAATTTCA
>CADATR010000225.1 GCA_902790885.1 uncultured Eubacteriales bacterium | reverse complement strand
CGGATCGAACATGCTCTTTACTTCTTCAGCCTTACTGCATCCGCAGAGTGCCAGAATGCAAACCGCAGCGCAGAGCATCATAATCAGTGTTCTGTTTCTTTTCATTATTACTCCAACCCAGACAAGGGTGGTTCCTCCCGAATAGACTTCCGTTGTTTAGTATACACCAAAAAGCGCATCTCTTTTTCAGTTATGTGAATTATAGTAAAAAGCCGCAGAACTACACAGCCAGGCAGTAAAAAAGGACGCGGCTTGCAGCTTTCTGCAGACCGCGTTTCCGTTATCTCTCGTTATCTCTCTTTATCTCTGTTTTCCAGGTATTCCTCAACCTCTTTTGCGGTATATTCTTTGCCGTTGCTGTCGTAGTATCTCGCCGCCTGATCCGGTTTTAGTAGAGCTTTGCTCCGGCAGGGATCCTGTCGTCTACGAGCAGGAGGTTGAGCATCTCCTCGCCGTCATAGTTGTTGACTGCGGAGATCAGCATGCCGTTGGAGTACTGTCCCATCATTTTTCTCGGCGGAAGGTTTGTGATCGCGATTGCGGTCTTTCCAACGAGTTCAGCCGGATCATAGTACGCTTTGATGCCGCTCCGATTCCTCTAATTTGTGCCACACGGCCCTTCTTAAGCCTATGTCTTTGGACTGTGCCAGTCCGTTTTTCGGAGCCCATCTATACCTGATTCATTGTGGCCTTGATCCTAGTGTGGTAGTGCGAGGGGTAGAATGGGGTATCCAAATATGTGAAGCCAAGGGGTGATTGTCATGGCCTCTTTTCATATACCGATTCCTATTTCCATGATCTGAGTTCGCCAAGATAATCCCCGTTCAGATACACATATGGACCGGGATCTCCTTCGCTGCCGTAGTACTCAGGCCTGTTCGCTAGCAAGGTGAGCAGTTGATCCGTATCGCTTACCAGTATAGCCTGATAAGGCTGCTCAAATGCGAGCTTCTCTATGTACAGCCAGATATCCTCAGCTTGCTTTATCAGGATCCCTGTGTGGCCTGTAAATACCTGATCAAAATCCGGATCGTACATGACTATGCTGACAAGAGATATTTTTTCATCGCTTATTGTGAAGCCATACTCACTCCACATATTGCCGTAAACCGCTGAAAGATCCTCGTTCTGTCCGGGTGTCCTATCGCCAAATAGCGTAGTGAACAGATCCAGATCCTTCCTGATTACTTCATATCTGTCAGTATTTTCTATGGCATCAATGTCGAACATAAGATATGTTCCGGTGTACTCACTGTCAGTTTTCTCTGCTGTGACGATCCCGTCAAGCAGGAGCATTGCAGTCATCCTGCAGTCAGCATCTGAATAGTCATGGTGCTTTTCCCAGCCATCTGCGCACGCTGCGAGATCCGGGGCTGTTGCTCCCGGCTGCATCCATTTGTCTGAAAGGTGTGCGTCCTGACCTGCAGAGCCTGCAAAGTCCAGGACCCAGTCGTTGAACGTTACGACATTTGAAAGACCTGCTGCATTCAGATCATCGCAGACTTCGGAGGAAGTCGTATTTCCTGCCATGTTAGTGACCGCAGGCATCATCATCCTCGCATCAGACGGCTCATCTATGTTTTGTTTATTGCATCCGGTCAGCACTGCCAAGGTGACAACCATCAGCAGAACAACTATGTTCTTTCTCATATTATCTTCTTCTCCGTCATTTTTACGGATCCATTATTCCCAGATCTTGTAGTCTCTCTCGAAGAGTTCTTCACTGATCTGCTCATGCAGAATCTCTTCAGGAACCTTTATTTTTTCGCTTATATCCGCAATCGCAGTATGGACCTCCAGACGCTAAAGTATATTCTCTTACAAACTCTGATGCGCCTCCAGCCTCTGTCATAGCATAGTCCAGGCGGCACATTGCAGGCACGAGATCAAACAGACCGTATTCTTTCATGAGAGTGCAGATTCCGCATCTGGTGAATCTGGCCTCGTAGCCGCTCCCGTCTTTGTATTCATGGAATTCCATGTTCCAGGAATACGGATTCCTGTCAGCAGCGTTCAAGGCAGCAGTTTGTTTCATGCCTTTTATATCTGCATCCGTGAATTTATTCTTTCCCATGAATCTGAAGAACGCCTTTGCCGGTTTGATCATCATTGACTTCTCATAATAATCAGCAAGCATTTCCACTGACGGACGATCTGGCATATTCAAGGTAAACGCGATGAGCATCGCGCAGCTAACGATATTCATCTTGAAGCGGTCTTCCTTCTCGAACTCAGGAAGCTTATCTATGATGCTTTTGTATTTCCACTTAGCCTTTTTAGCTGCTCCATCAGCCGTTTCCTGATCATATCCCATGACAGATACGAGCTTATCCCTAAATGATTTTTCATATAGATACCACATGCCCATCGGCATTCCTGAATAATTCATTTTGCCTCCTTAACAGCCGTCACTCCCGAACACTTCATCAAACAGGATCGAAATGGATCCTTCGCTGCAAAATTCTCTGACGGAATAACCGAGATTCGGAGCTTTGTAAGAATCGTCTGCTCCGGCGTCTTTTAATGCCTGCAGCACACTTCTGAGGTCTTCGTGCAATTCCTCTGTAAAGATCCGGTCTTTTCCTTCACGATGTTCCACATAATTGTATGATGGCAATATCTGCTTTGCCTGCAGCGCAAAACGGTTTAATCCTGAATTGCCATATGAATCAAGCGCTTTTACATCTGCGCCCATATCCAGCATCCTTTTCATGACATCGAGAGCTTCAGCCGCTTTCTCCTTTGTTGAGAAAACCTTGAAGCCCATATATTTATCATTTATATTCCACCTGCATGACATCACA
>CADATR010000224.1 GCA_902790885.1 uncultured Eubacteriales bacterium | reverse complement strand
TCGGATACTCCATATGAGTTGATAAGATGCTCTCTCGCTTTCTCGAGCTGCGGCTCCACCGGCTCCCCTCCGAAGTTCCGTCCTTTTTTCTGATTTTCCACCATTCTTGAGACAAGTAACTTCATCGCATCGAGCCTCATCTTGTAAGCGAATGCCTTCTCGGACGGCAGGATGGTGGATCTCTGGAAATTGCTCTCCGTCATCAGGATCGTGGCCTGCTCCTTTGAGAGCTCCACTATCTCACACCTGAGTGTGTCCATCCCGAGCAGTTCACAAGCACGTTTTCTCCTGTGCCCGGAAATCAGCTCGTATCTGCCGTCCTTTTTCTTCCTCACCATGCACGGTGTGAGCACTCCCTGTGCCCTTATGCTTTCTATGAGATTCAGCATATCGTCGTCATCTCTTACCTTGAAAGGGTGATCAGGGAAGGGATCTATCTGATCTATCGGTATCTCGTAGATATGTTTAAGCTTTGCTTCATCTCTCTCCTGCTGGCTTGAGAACAGTTCATCGAGTGATGGCAGCTTTATCTCGTTTTCTCTTCCGCTCGGCATCCGCTATCACCTCCTTCGTCAGTGCCTCATATGCTTTGGCCGGTTTGCATTCACCATCATAGGTGAAAATGCTCCTGCCTGTCTTGCTTGCCTCGGCCGCTTTTACGCCTGATGGGATCTGAGTATCGAAGATGCGTATATGCATCCCGTAGTTAGTCCTGATGGCATTGATCACATCTTTGGCAAGATTGGTTCTGCCGTCTACCAGTGTCATCACTATCCCATCGATTTTGAGCTGCTCGTTGGTATGGCTCCGGACCATATCGATGCTCTTGAGAAGCTGTGTCATTCCCTTTGCCGGCAAGTACTGCGCCTGTACCGGGATGATCACACTGTCAGCCGCCGTGAGCGCATTTATCGTCAGCATCCCGAGTGACGGCATGCAGTCGATCAGAATATAGTCGTAATCATTCCTCACATCTTTCAGAAGATTGTCGAGCACCTTCTCACGGCTCATCGCGTTCACCAGCCTTGTCTCCATGGATGATAGGTCCAGATTGGATGGTATGATATCGAAGCCTTCCTCGTGATGGATGATAGTGTCCTTTACATCCGGCTTATAGTTCTCTGTCGCCAGATACATCAGACGTCCGAGCGACTTCTCTACGCTGTCAGCTTCGATTCCTGCTGACGCTGTGAGGTCGCTTTGCGGATCTGAGTCTATAAGAAGCACTCTCCTCCCTTCCCTCGACAATCCGGCTCCCAGATTTAGAGCTGTAGTCGTTTTCCCGACCCCTCCTTTCTGATTACAAATCGCTATTGTTTTCGCCATCCTATCACCTCTCAATCTACGTCATCCGGCTCTTCCAGGCACCAAACTTCGGCAGCGCGGAATGCGATGACCTCTGTTTCGAATAATTCATCGATAAATGAGTTGTATACCTCGTCATCATATGGCTCACAGTCCATGAGGATATCCAGCTCTTCAGCAGCATGCTTCATCCCGTGAGTCAGGAATACTGCCTGAATCATATTCACTGCGGTCTTACTGTCGCTGTTGTCCAGGCGTGCAACAAATTGCAGCGAAGCGTCAAAACGTATGTCATTGATTATCCCGTAAAGTCTCTTTGCTGTTACATTCGCAAGATGAGCCGCGATATCCGTTGATAGCTGTTCTACCGGACTGAGCTGTGAATACTCCGGCTGCCTTATCCCTGCTCCATCTGATGCAGCAGTCAGCTCTTTCAGCTTCTCAGCTATCTTCTTTTCCTCTTCGATGATGTCTTCTTCTTTTCCCTTTTTGATATTGAACATTTCCGATCCTTTCTACCGACCGTGCGGTTTTTTGCACAATAATTCCCTGCCCGGAATTGAGCAGGGATGTACATGGCCGGCAGAAAGAGATCTGTCAGTCGAGTAGTTTAATCAGAAGCTCATCTACGGCATCAGTGTAGCGGCCTTCGGCTATAAGGGTATTTCTCAATTCGTTAAGAGCAAAGACGAGTACTCTTATCTCGTCATGCGTGAATCTGATCTTAGGTCTGAACATGATGTCTCACCTCGTCTTTCCTTTTTGCTTTTAGTCTAATGGAGGAAAAACATGTCTGCAAATGTGCGATTATCTGTCGAGGTTAGAAAAGTGTAAACACTTTTCTAACTCAATTATCGTTGAACAAAACTTGGACGTCTGTCAATTATGCCTGCAAAATTTGCACAAATTTTACGATTTCCAGCACTTTGGCTCGGACCATTTTTGCGACTATTTTGCCCAAAAAACCTATGTCTGGGTAGGTATACGCATGTCTGCATGTGTTTTCATAGGATCCGTCAAAATCGCTGTATCGCTTGGAATCACTGCAATCCGTTGCAAATAAATAACTCCAGAGATTTCTCTCTGGAGCCTTAACAATGGTGGAGATGACCCATCAGTAGACGAACACCCTAAACAAAAGGGTGCGAGTCATCTTCCTTTCGTTTCTTCTTCTTCCTTACGATGAAATCATCCCCGTTCGGTATGTTCATTAAGTCATTCAGTTCTCTGTTCCTATCGAGATCCTCTTTCATATCCTGAATGTCAACTTCTCTCCTGTCATCGGAATAATAGAAGGTGAACAGCATCTTACCACTGTTTGTCACATAGATCTTCGCGACAAACAGCTCAAGGATCCGCTTGAACTTTTCAGGATTATTGATATCGCCTGCAAAGCTATCGAAGAACTTTATAATCTGTTCCCGTGTTAGTCTGAATTTCTGCCTGTTCTCTTCGACTGCTATCTCTTCCTGAAGAGCCTGGCCAACGCCAGAGGCGAC
>CADATR010000223.1 GCA_902790885.1 uncultured Eubacteriales bacterium | reverse complement strand
GAAAATCAGAAGTGCCACGACCGCGACAATAGGAAGAGATCTGAAGAAAACACCTGCAATCGCGTGCGCCTGGGTCGATACCCTGAGAACAGTTCCGTTCTCCAGCCTGAGAGCATAGTAATATGTATCCATTCCCAGTGTCTGCGATGATCTGATGCTCTCCCCTTCACCATTTGTCATTGCTTCCTGTATTTCCGGTCTGTCAAGGTGGTTGGCAAGCCCGGATGCACCGGCATCATTATCAAACAGCACAGTGCCGTCCTCAGCTATCCAGGTAAGTCTGACATCACCGGTTTCCAGCTTGTTCAGAGTTGAACTGCTGAGCTTTTCAGGATCATTGCCCAGAGAGTCGTACTCTCTCTGGAACACCTCTGTTTCCATTAGCATGCGGGCATTCATCTTAAGATCATTGGTTATCTGTGTACGGAACAGATTATAGAAAACAAGAAGATTGGCAGCCGTTACGAAAACGACCGCCAGCAGTGCGATGAATGAAAGTCTTATGTTTATCTTCTGCTCCACGTTATTCCCTCTCTGCCCCGTCTATGACATAGCCTACATTGCGGACAGTCCTTATATATCTGCCGCTTTCACCCAGTTTGCGCCTGAGTGACCTGATATGCATGTCCAGCGTTCTCGACTCACCTTCGAAGTCTGTTCCCCACACATTCTGCATTATCGCTTCTCTTGTCAGCACGATGTTCAGATTGATCATCATGTATCTTAAGAGCTCATATTCCTTGAACGTAAGCTCTACAGGATCACCCGCAGCTGTTACCGTATGTCTGCTGTGATCGATGCTGATATCACCTGCACTGATTGTCTGGGTCTCCTCACTCATCGTCCGCCTCAGAAGTGCGCGTATACGCGACAGCAGCTCCATGACAGAGAACGGCTTCATGACATAGTCATCCGCTCCGTAATCGAAGCCCTTCAGGAGATCCATCTCTGTATTCCTCGCGGTGATCATTATGACCGGCAGCTCCTTCAGCCTGCTGTCATTTCTGATCCTGCGAAGTATGCTGTATCCGTCTTCATCCGGAAGCATTACATCGAGAAGAAGAAGGTCCGGCTGCACGCTTTCGAGCGCGTCATATAAGTCCGCCGCCTTTTCGAAGGCCGTGACAATATAATTGCTGTTCCTCAGCGCCATCTCTTCGATCTCGCGTATTCCCGGATCGTCTTCTACGATATATACAAGTGCCATTATCCGACTGTTCCTTCCTGTATCTTAGGCAGCGTGTAGCGGTTCCTCATGCGGGTGTATGTGCTCTGGAATTCCGGATCGCTTCCCTTGGTCTTTTCGCTGGCGTATTCATGACGGCCGAACGAATCCTCTCCTATCTCTATGAGGCAAAGTGCGATATTGGAGCAGTGATCAGAGACTCTCTCGAAGTAGATCAGTATGTCTTCAAGTATAATGCCCGCTTCCATTGAGCAAAGGCCTTTGCGGAGACGGTCGATATGTCTCTGACGCATCTCAGCGCTAAGGTTATCTACCACCTCTTCGAGAGGTTCTATCTGTCTGGCCTTGTTGCGGTCAGACGAGATAAATGCCTCATCAGTGATCATGAGTATATCTCTGATCGCTGTACCGAATGCATCAAGCTCAAGACTTCCGCGTGACGTCAGGCTGATACCCTTTGCCTGCATTTCTTGTGCAGCCTCAACCACGTTGATCGCGTGGTCGGAGATGCGTTCGTAGTCATTGATAGCGTGGAGCACCAGCGACATCATCTGTCCGTCTTCCCTCGACAGATCATGACCTGACAGCTTTACCAGATATGTTCCTATGATATCCTCATACTCATCGCATTCCTGCTCGAGTCTGATGACTGCTTCAGCCTTTTCTTTATCATAGTTTTTAAGAACATCCATCGCAAGCATAAACGCATCGCTTGCTTTATCTGCCATCTCATTGGCCGCAGCTTTGCACCTCTGGATCGCAAAAGATGGTCTTTCAAGGAATCTCTCGTCCAGGCCCATCTCAGAAGCTCTGTTAGCCTTGAGTTCAGCTTCAGTAGCCTCCGTCTCCGGTACAGTCCTGATCGCAAGCTTCACCAGCTTGTCCCCGAACGGGAACAGGAGTGCAGTGCAGCATATATTGAACACACTGTGTATAAGGGCTATTCCTGCCGCGGTAGCAGGCTGATTCACAAATGACAGATCCAGGACTCCGTGAGCTATATAGAAGAGAGTCGTAAACACTATAGTACCTATCAGGTTGAAGTACAGGTGTATAAATGATGCTCTTTTGGCATTGGTTCCCGCTCCCATCGATGAAAGAAGTGCGGTCACGCATGTTCCTATATTCTGACCCATAATGATCGGAATTGCAGTTGAGTAGTTGATAGCGCCTGAAATACACAGAGCCTGCAGTATTCCGACAGATGCCGATGAGCTCTGGATAGCTGCAGTGACGATCGCTCCTGCAGCGATTCCGAAGAGCGGATTGGAAAACAGGGTCAGGATATTTACAAAGGCAGGGCTTTCACTCAGAGGTGCCACAGCTCCGCTCATTGTCTCCATGCCGAACATCAGGACAGCAAATCCCAGCAGGATCATACCGATATTCTTTCCCTTGCTGCCGTCCTTTCCCTTCATATACAGGTATATACCAATCGCTGCAACGACAGGTGAAAAAGCACTCGGCTTGAGAAGGCTCAGAAGCATATTGTCGCTCTGAATGCCTGTCAGTGACAGGATCCATGATGTGACCGTAGTTCCGATGTTTGCTCCCATGATCACGCCGACCGCCTGGCTGAGCTTCATGATCCCGGAGTTTACAAATCCGACAACCATTAC
>CADATR010000222.1 GCA_902790885.1 uncultured Eubacteriales bacterium | reverse complement strand
ACCATACCTGAAAAGGCAGAGGCATGACCGCAGCTACGCTGCTTATATTTATTATCCTTCCGCGCCTCTGCGCCTTCATATACGGCAGCACCGCCTTGCAGACATTAGCCGTACCAATGAGATTGACATTTATCTGCCTTACCGCGTCCTCATGAGCAGTGAATTCGCAGGCGCCTGATATACCGTAACCGGCACAGTTTATCAGCAGGTCTATCCTTTGTTCACATCTGAATATACTGCGGACTGCTGCTGTTACAGCTTCTTCGTCTGCTACGTCAACAGTACAGTGCCTTATACCATGATGACTTTTTCCTGTTCTGGAAAATTCATATACCCGAAAGCCTTTTCTGCACAGCTTCAATGCAGCAGCTCTTCCGATACCGCTGCTGCCGCCTGTTATTATCGCCGTCCTGCCCATATCAGCGCAGTGATAATAGGACATCAAGAGTTCTGTCAAGATCCTCACGGGTATGGCTGGCAGATATGAAGAACCTTATCCTTGCCTCGTTTTCCTTTACGGCAGGATACACTATCGGAAGTGCATTTATGCCTTCTCTGAAAAGGTCATTGGACATATCTATCGCCCTGTGAGAATCTCCCAGTATGATCGGTATTATAGGAGTACCTTCACTGAGACCTGTATCATAGCCCATAAGGCTGAGCTTACTCAGAAAATACTGCGAATTCCTGTGAAGTTTTTCTATGCGGAAAGACTCCTCTTCAAACAGCTCTATTGCCCGGCAGGCAGCAGCTGTGTTAGCCGGTGTCATACCGCAGCTGAATACAAATCCGGGAGAATTATAGCGCAGATATTTTATGAATCTGCTGCTGCCGGCGATATATCCTCCGCAGCTCGCAGCAGATTTGCTGAGTGTACCCATAAGGATGTCCACATCTGCCGGATCAGCCTCATAGTAACTCGTGATACCACGTCCGCAGTCTCCGATAGTACCAAAAGAATGAGCCTCGTCTATCATGAGCATAGCGCCATATTCCTTTTTCAGCCTGATAAGCTCCGGCAGGTCGCATATATCGCCGTCCATAGAGTATATACCCTCTGCGATTATCAGAACTCTTCTGAATTTCTCGCGGAATTTCTTCAGTGTTCTTTCGAGATGCTCCATGTCATTATGCCGGAAGTGCATACGCTTTGCGTGTGAGAGTATACACCCCTGAACACTGCTGTTATGTGCAAGGCTGTCATGAAGGATCAGATCCTGCGGACCTACAATATTTCCGATAATGTTGACGTTGGTGCTGTGACCTCCGACGAATACTATCGCATCCTCTGTGCCAAGAAATCCGGCTATCTGCCTTTCAAGCCTTTCGTGGAGTTCTATCTCTCCGCTAAGCAGACGGCTTCCTGAAACAGAAGTGCCATAGTGTTCAACTGCTTCCATGACGAATTCATTTATCCTCTTGTCGCCGTTAAGACCAAGATAATTGTAGGTGGAATAGTTTATCTTTTCCTCACCCTCTATTATCATCCTTCCGCCGGCAATACCCTCATTCTTACGGAAATAGGCTATGCCGTACTTAACTGAGTCGTAGTATTTTTCAAATGCTGCTATCTCGGGGAAATCGTCAATAACACATTCTCTTGTTCTAGTGACCATTCAATCTCAACTCCTGAACATCTTATATTAAGCCTTCCTGCGTATACGCTCCATATCACACATAATACTGTGCCTGAGCATTCCAGAGAGAAAAATATTTGCTGCCCTTCTCTGAAAGAAGCTTTTCGTGACTGCCTCGCTGAACGATGGATCCGTTATCGAATACAAGTATCTCATCGCAGAATTTACAGGAAGAAAGTCTGTGGGATACAAAAAATACAGTTTTGTCGCTGTTCATCTCATTTACCCGTGAATATATCTCCTCTTCCGATACAGGATCGAGAGAAGCGGTAGGTTCATCGAGTATAACGTAAGGTGAATCCTTGTAAACAGCTCTCGCAAGAGCTATCTTCTGTGCCTCACCGCCTGAGATCTCCTCGCCGGTCTCATCGTATTCACGGTAGATCACAGTATCTGTTCCCTTTGCCATTTTTGAAAGTCTCTCGCTGAAACCAGCCTTATCAAGAGCAGAATAGACTCTGTCTCTGTCCTGATCCATATCACAGGCTACATTCTCCCCGACAGATGCCGATACAAGTGAAAAATCCTGAAACACCACCGAGAACTTGTCATAATATCGTGTCGGAGAGACAGTGCTTACATCTGTGCCGTTCATAGAAACTACACCTGATGTAGGCTTATATAGTCCGCACAGCAGCTTTACAAACGTAGTCTTTCCACTGCCGTTTTCGCCGACAATAGCGTACTTTTTGCCCTCTTTCAATTCAAGATCGACCGCTTCAAAAGACTTGCTTCTCTGTGCAGGAAGATAATCTGTTACCTCACGGAAAGCCGGCGCATTACCCAAGAATACACGCAACTCGTCCTTGACGGTATCAGGCTGCAACTGCATTTGACGAACTGCCCAGCGATAAACGTCCCAGCCGAGATGGATCATGCTGTTCTGCTTGAGCAAATCATCATAGAACTTGTTTCGTGAAACCAATCCCGGATGATGGCTCGCTTCATCGTCTATCTCAATTGCGATCCGCTTTGCGCCGTTCTCTATCATGAAATCGGCGAATCGATCGTTATTGTAGATATCGAAAAAGTGGTACTGGCTGTATAAAAAGCCTGCCTTTTCAGCGCCGAAAGTATCGGAAAACAGATCGATAAACAGGTCTTCTGCCGTACTGCCCGATGCAGATTGTAACACCCTGCTCATGGCTCTTTAACTTCCTTTAAGAAAATCTTTTCTTCGAAGCCGC
>CADATR010000221.1 GCA_902790885.1 uncultured Eubacteriales bacterium | reverse complement strand
TAGCACAGAAATGTGAAATGGTGAGTCTTTACGGGCAGGAGCGTTTAAAAATCCGCATCTATGGTGAAGACTCACCATTTATTATTACTCAACATAATGTCGGGCGCGTTCACGCTGAGAAGAGTACCCGGGTCGATCCGCGCAGACATCTCCATCAGCTGAGGCAGCAGGCCTACCAGATAATCGAAGTGCTCCGCGTTCATGGAATCCTGCCCGCCCACGGAAAGGGCTATCGACCTTATGCCGTTGATGGCGCCTTCCCTGGCGCCGGCGACTGTTCCGGAATAATACGCGGCGAGTCCAGTATTGAAGCCGAGATTGATGCCGCTTATTACATAATCGAGTTCGACCCCCTCTTCATTTTTAAGATAATCTATCGCCCACATCACGCAGTCGGCCGGAGTGCCGTCGAGCACCCATGCCGCCACGGCTCCCTTTACATCCCTCTCCCGCGGAGTCACCTCGCGCAGGAAGGTTATGCTGTGGCTCTTTCCGCTCTGCTGATCAGCAGGCGCCACAACATAGACGTCGGCATGCTTCGACAGCGCGTCCACGAGTATCCTCAGTCCGTGCGCGTCTATTCCGTCATCGTTTGTCACAAGCACCTTCGGCATGTCTGTCTCTTTTTCGTACTTTCTCATTTTTCAGCCTCAAATCCCGCTCCCTCAGTCGTGAGCACGCTGCCGTCAGACAGCACGAATACGCCTTCGATGCCGTCCATGCTCCTGATGAGTTTCATCCCCTCTTCAGATCCTTTTATAAGGCAGGTGGTGCTGAGGGCGTCTATGTCGCCCGAGCGCCCCTTGCCGGCGATGAGCGTCACCGCGTCGAGGTCGGTATCGACCGGCCAGCCCGTCCGGGTGTCGAGTATGTGGTGATACGTTTTGCCGTCCACCTCTATCCTGCGCTCGTAAACACCTGAAGTTACCAGTGTCTTGTCTCTGGCGCTGATCTTTCCTATTATCTCGCTTCGGTCGCTGAACGGAGTCTCCACGCCGATGGTGAAATCGTCCTCGTCGGTCTTGCCGCCTATGCATATGACATTGCCGCCGAGATTGATCACCGCCGAAACGACGCCGCTGTTCTCGAGCGACTCGGTCATCCTGTCTCCTATGTATCCTTTGGCGATGCCTCCGAGATCGAGCTTTGCCCCGGGATCCTTCAGCCTCACCTTGCTGCCGTCTATCTCCACATTCTTATAGCCGATGTGCTTTGCTGCTTCGGCGAGCGCGTCCGCGTCAGGGATCTTCGCCTCGCCCTCTGCGGCGTGGAAATCCCACTGCTCCGTAATGCCGCCGACCGTTATATCAAAGTCGCCGCCGGACAGCTCCGAGTACTCGAGGCCCATCTGTATGAGCTCTATGGTGTCGTCGCTGACTTCCGTCCACTCGCCCTTCGCGGCGTTTATTCTGCTCACGTCCGAGTCCGCGCGGGTGCGGCTCAGCTTCGACTCGAGTTCCTTACAGAGATCAAAGGCTTCCGCGATCGCCGCTTCGGCCTCTTCGCTCATGTCCGCCGCGTCCTTTACCTCGCCCTGTCCGTCAGACATGCGGTAGACCGAGATGCTGCAGATGGTATCGAGGTAGTATCCGTCTTCAGCCACAGGCCCGGAAGAAGTCCCGCCGGCCGCGCCGCATCCTGCGAGCAGAAGCAGCACCGAAGCGAGCAGAAAGATATTCAGTTTTTTAAGAGCCCGCTTCATAATGACGTGATCCTTTCGAAAATGCGGTCTGCCGCTGTTGGCCTAAAAAGCGCCCCGCTGCTGATGGTCAAAATGGAACCCGCCGCTATAGAGGCTGGGCATCGGAGTGCGTTATTTCAACTGTCTGAATCATGGCAGGAGTTTTCTGGCCTTTTTATGCTAAAATAACTGCATGAAACAGTTCATACGGAAAGCTGACATAATACTTTTTATAGTGCTGGTAATCATAGGGCTGGCGGCTTCGGCCGCTCTGACTCTTTCGCACGGCGAAGCCAGCGGAAGCGCGAAGGTGGTCATTGAGTCGGGCGGCGATCTTTATGCCAGGTATCCTCTCAGTGAGGACCGCACTGTTATTGTTCCGGCACCTAAACAGCACGCCGTTGACGCCCCTGAAGCAGGCGCTGACGCGGAACCTTCGGCGCAGTACGACTATTACAACGTGGTAGTCATAAACGGCGGCTCTGTTGCCGTGTCTGAGGCCTCGTGCAAGAACCAGGTATGCGTGAAGCACGGTGCCATCTCGAAGCCAGGCGAAAGCATAGTATGTCTGCCTAACCGGCTTGTAGTGCGCATCGATAGCGGCTCGGAGGAAGGAGGCAGCTATGACTCAGTCACCTCGTAAAACTCAGGGCCGCAGCTTCGGCGCGTCGTTCGTCGCAAGGGTCGGACTGCTTGCCGCACTTGCGCTCATCTTTTCGTATGTCGAGGCTATTATACCATACAACCCGGGCATTCCCGGCATCAAACTTGGCATAGCAAACGTCGTGACCGTGGTGGCTCTCTATAAATTCGGGAGCAGGGATGCGGCGGCTGTAAGTGTCATCCGCGTGGTGCTGGCAGGCCTGCTTTTCAACGGTCTCTTCGGAATGCTCTATGCCCTCGCCGGAGCCGTGGTGAGTCTCACAGGCATGATACTGCTCAAAAAAACCGGCCTCTTCTCAGTGACCGGTGTGAGTATGGCCGCGGGAGTCCTCCACAATCTGGGGCAGCTTCTTGTGGCATCCGCCCTCATCGAGGACCTCCGCATATTCTTCTCTATTTCCCTGTTCTGTTATTCAGCGGGATCGCCGCCGGCATACTTGTCGGCATCGCCTCCGCGCTGGCTCTGAGGGCGCTGCGCTGATCATTCGGCGATTTCTATTATCGTCTCTTTGCCTTTTATCTGCGGCAGTTTCCCGCTTTGCTTAAGTGCGGCTGCAGCCATGAACGCGAGTATCAGAAGGGCTGCAACAGGATACGCTATCAGCAGCCTGTTTGTGGTGCCGTAGATATCCAGCACTCCTTTCAGCAGGCTCCCGGCAGTCAGCGTCACTATGAAAGCAAGCTGAGCGCTTCCGAGATTCAGGCCCGGCTTTCTGGCCGGCTCTTCTGTATTTTCACGCGCATTCGCCCTGTTCGCGGGATCCTCCGTGCACTCATCCGCAGGCACTTCCACGGCTTCATCAGCAGCAATCTCCCCCAATGCCCGCTCTCCTTTCA
>CADATR010000220.1 GCA_902790885.1 uncultured Eubacteriales bacterium | reverse complement strand
GATAATATAAAGAAGAATATCCTTACAAAGGGCTGTATCCTGTATAGCGAAGTTGAATTCATTCTGAGACAGGAACTTCGAGAAACGCCACTGTATAATACAATTATAGAATCAGTAGCTCTCGGCAATACAAAGCTTAACGATATAAGCACCAAATCACTGATAGATGATACTTCAAAAACAAGCGTATATTTAAAGAATTTGATAGAATTGCAGATCGTGGAACGTGAATTCTCTGTAGATGACGGAACAAAGGAACGTGTGTAAGTGGTATAATAAAACGTACAGAATCGGCCAATAAAAGCATACAATAATTCGCCACGAAATATACAGGTTCTCGCCACGAACTGTACAACGCGTTTTCTATGGTATAATAAAGAAAACCATGGAAAAGGCGGTGCAGAGAAATGAAAGGAATCGAAATGTATGCTAAAATCCAAGAGCTGAAAGAGCTCGGTATGAGCCAGAATGCAGTTGCAGCACAACTTGGCATCAACCGTGCGACTGTCCGGCATTACTGGAACATGAGTGCCGATGAGTACAGCAAATACAGCTGTTCTATCCGAAGAATCAGCATTCTCGATCAATACAAGAGCATTATCGCGGGATGGATCATGCGGTTCCCCTGCATCTCATCCGCCCAGATCTGCGACTGGCTCAAAGAAAATTATCCGTATGACTTCAAAGAACGGACTGTCAGCCGGTTTGTCAAGGCACTGCGTGAAGAACTGGGCATTCCAAGATCGGCTCCTCCAAGAGAGTATTCGGCTGTTGAAGAACTGCCGCCCGGCTTACAGACACAGGTCGATTTCGGTGAAATGGCCTTGCCGAATGCAGACGGAACGGGCAGTACAAAAGTCCGGTTCGCAGCGTTTGTGCTATCCCATTCGCGGTATAAGTTTGTTTATTTTCAGAGCAGACCGTTCCACACTGTAGATCTGATCACGGCTATGAATGCATGCTTTGCGTATTTCGGCGGCATGACGGAAGAATATGTATTCGATCAGGACAGTGTCGTATGCGTTGCTGAGAATGCGGGAGATATTATCTACACGCACGAATTTGAAGCTTTCAGGCAGAGATGCGGCTTCAGAGTGCATCTTTGCCGTGCGGCAGATCCGGAAAGTAAAGGCAAAATTGAAAACGTCGTCCGCTACGTAAAACACGGATTCCTCGAAAACCGGCTGTATCCCTTTGACGACAGCACGCTGAATCACTGCGGTGTCTCATGGCTCGAACGGACTGCAAATGCAAAGCCGCACGGTACGACGCATAAGGTGCCTGCTGAAGTATTCCGTGAAGAACGCGAACATCTGCGTCCTCTGCCGGATACTGTTGAAAGCTGTTCAGCAACAGTTCTTCGGACTGTCCGGAAGGACAACACGATCGTTTATTGCTCCAATCGGTACTCTGTTCCGATCGGTACATATACCACACAGAAAGAGGTCGAGATTGAAGCTGTTGACGGGATCCTGAAAATCTACACTGTTTTTCACGAACCGATCTGTGAGCACAGGATCTCGCCGGAAAGAGGAAAACTGATCAAAAACAAGAATCATGACCGCGATACCAGCAGTCCGATTGATGCATTGCAGGAAACGCTGAATGAACAGCTCGACTGGGAAGCAGATGCTTTTCTTGCAGGCATCAGAGCCGACAAGCCGAGATACGCAAGAGATCAGTTCAGACTGATTCAGTCTCTGATCGATAAATACGGCAAGGAGAAGCTGCTGCAGGCCATTGCCTTTTGTGAGACAAACCGCCTGTTCAGTGCCAATACAGTGCGGGATCTTCTGAGTACAGCAATCCTTACAGGAGATCATTCGCCCGATACACGAACAGACACTGTCAGAAAACTCCTTGCTGACAAACCTGAATACCATGTTGCTGTTGAAAAGCGCCCGCTTCATGTTTACGCAAAGGCAGGTGAAGCATGATGAACAGCAGAATAGGACATATTTCAGAGCTTGTATCTGCATTGCGGCTGGCACCAGTTGATTTCGATGCGGTATTCAGCGGAAAAGACAATCTCACTCCGCTGACAGCCGTTGAGATGTATCTTGACGAACAGCTTCGTCTGCGTATGGAGAAGCAGAATACGCTTCGCAGCAAAAGGTCTGGACTGCCCTATGAAAAAACGATCGAACAGTTCGACTTCGGATTCCAGCAAAGTGTGACCAAAGAAACAATGCTCAGACTGTCAGATATGACATGGATCGAGCAGGCCTATAATGTCTGCTTTCTGGGGCCGCCCGGAGTCGGCAAGACACATCTTGCAGCAGCGCTGACATCAAAGGCTCTGGAAGCGGGATATGCTGCTGTTTTCACCACACTTGACAGCTTGGTCAAGGATCTGAAAACAGAGCTGGTGCTGGCGAAAAGCAACCGCAGAATGAAATATATCCGGAAAGCGGCCCTGATTACAATCGACGAGGTCGGCTTTATGCCGCTGAATCCGCAGGAAGCCAATCTGTTCTTCGGATTCATATCCGAGATGTCCGAAAAGACATCCGTAATTGTGACCTCCAACAAAGGCTTTGATGAATGGATCGACTTCATGGGTGATGCAGCGATCACGACTGCGATCCTGGACAGACTGATCCACCACTGCGAGATCATCAATATGACCGGTGAGTCATACCGCCTCTCGCACCGGAAATCCATCACGCATTAGCCTTGTATACTTTGTGGCGAGCGGCTTGTATATTTTCTGGCGAATAATTGTATGTTTTACTTGACTTTTTACAACTGCTTTTTCTCAGAATCATTCAACGCTTTTTCATCATCAAGATGATAGTCAGGAAGTCGTTTCAGTTCGTTGAGATTTTCGCTGATATATCCGTCGTCTA
>CADATR010000219.1 GCA_902790885.1 uncultured Eubacteriales bacterium | reverse complement strand
AGAATAACCGGCTGCCCTGTTGCCGGACTTGTATATTCTGTTAGTCACCATGCTTTTCTGAGACATGGCAGCCAGTATGAATCTGCCGATAACCGTTTTGTTTTTGCTGTCTTTATCTGCAGTCAGGTATTCATCCTTATATTTATTTATATCAAAATCCCCGATCGGGCATCCCGAGAGCTTTTCTGCGAAAGCCTTCCAGTCAGCACAGGCATCCACCTGCCTTTTACAAAGAATTCCGAGGATCTCATCCCTGTATGGAGCGATAGTATCCATATCATATTTTTCTGTATCAAACTCCTCTATATCTCCTCTGAGATACTTCAGGGCATATATCATCTGTGTAAAAGCCCGGAGGTAATCCGCGGGATTGTCCTTGACCACTTCATTGTAATCCGCCCATGCCGGCATGTATCTGTATCTTGCATAACTGTAATCAGGAAAATGCCCTGCTCTTCCGTGGCCGAGATTCATTACAGAGTTCTCGCTGTTCCGGAAAATCGTATTGGTATATTCCATTTTCTCAGGATCATCAGCTGTAGCGGGGTTATGATTAAACCTGATTTTATATTCCTCTTTCCTGCCATCCCTGCAGATTATCTCATAGAAATATTCGTTTACGTTGTTTATTACTATGGAAGGAGTCCCCGCGAAGTACTGATGTGCCCAGGTGTCAGCAATAACGTGCATGGCAAGTCCGACAGCCTCAAGGCCCTTTCCTCTGGCAAGCCTGACCGTTTCAGCTGCGAGCTCCCCGTTGGGACCGCATATAAGGCGGTATTTCCTCCTGTAAGCGCGTGAACAGCGCACTTTAGGGTTTCTGTGCAGATCGCGGGGAAGGAAATGGAATGAGGCCCATATCCTCGTTATATCCTGAAGGCCGAGCAGATCCGTCCTGGCATCTGCCATCTCCTCCTGAAGCTGTGTGGTGGCGGCTGAAAGGGGTCCTTTTATGCCCTTTAGAAAGGTCTTGCTGCACTCATCCACAAACTGCGCGCTATAACATACGACCATGCTTTCTTCATGGCTGTATCCGGCAAGATAAGCTGCAGCATATGTAGCGTAATAGTGAAAGTCCATCTGCATCAGAGATTTCCTCCTGTTTCCGCAGCCTCCAGCTCATCTCTTACTATTCTTAATCTGAATGCGGAAGCTATCAACTCACACACAATAATAAGCGAGGTAGCGTCGAAAATTAATCTGAGGACATCCTGTGCGTCCGTACCTTTCCAGACTGCCCGATATATGAAGGAAGCGACTTCATATAAGCCGTAGGCTAAAAGAATGATTGCGCATGCAATGTATCCGTTCCTTTTCCGCCCGCTGTCTGCTTCCTTGCGGGCACCCCTCCATATCATGTACCTGAACGAGATTCCGATCACGAAAAAAAGCGCAAATACAAACACACTTCCGAAGATGGCTATTAAAACCGGGATACCGTCGGCTATAAGATCACTTCCCATATCACTCAGTGTTTCCATATAGCCCTTAATGAGACTCCAGATACCCATTATCAGAGTCCCGTCCGCAGTCAGCTTAAGAATACCAGCATAGCGCCTTTCATCCACGTGGCCCTTGTCATTTCTTGCTTCTGTGAAAGAGCCATATGTATTTATCAGATAATCATGTTCTTTGTATTCTTTTGTCAGTTTCAACGGGTTTGCCCTCTCTGCCGTTCTATTCAAACTTTATAAAGTATACATAAAAAACGGGCTGATGAGAATAACTCAAATGCCCGCTGTAACACCGTACAGAAAATTGGCTGTACAGTGGGATGAAACAGTCCGCAGCAACGGACCGTTTTGGCTATATCAGTTGAAGTATCTGAATACTCCCTTTACTTTTCCGACTACCGTGACATCCCTCGCAATTATAGGATCCATGTAGTCGTTTTCAGGCTGGAGCCTGATATGATCAGCCTCCCTGAAAAACCTTTTTACCGTTGCTCCGGTCTCATAATCATCATTCACGAGCGCTACGACGATCTCTCCGTTTGACGCTTCATGAGACTCCTGTACTATCAGATAGTCTCCGTCATTGATGCCGACATTTACCATGCTGTCGCCGTGGACAGTCAGTATGAAATTATTGCCGGATCCGATGAAGCGCGCAGGAATCGGCATTTCATCTACTATATTCTGCTCCGCCAGTATAGGCTCGCCTGCTGCGACTCTTCCGATGACCGGAAGAGCTACCGTGTCATATGAGATATCCTGTGCCTTTACATACTCATTCTCTACAGGGAGAACGGTCCTTGGCTTTGCAGGATCCTTTTTGACAAGGCCTTTGTCTTCGAGAGCTTTGATGTCACTGTGAACAGTTGATGTTGACTTGATTCCAAGTGCCGCGCAGATCTCTCTTACAGTCGGGGAATAACCCTTTGCGGCTATTGTTTTTTTCATAAACGCGAGGATATCGTTCTGGCGCTGTTCACTCTTTTTCATGGCTTCCCTCCGCTATTTGTATTGATGATCGACCAGATCGTTGATATTCAGCTCGTGGCCGTATTCGTTCCAGTCATCATAGATGCGACCGGTCTGTCTTATTATGATATCCCCTACGATACCGTCGACCTTCGCAAACGGCAGCGTCTTGTGATAGGTGATCTTGCTGCCCTTGCGCTCAAAGACGAATCCCGTTCTGAAACGCTCCTTCTCAAGAGGATACTTGTATTCACATATCTCTGAGATCAGTTTGAACAGATTGTCGTTTTCTGTATCGAAAACATTCTCAAGTGTAAGGAATGAATAATTGGCTCTGAGCTGTATCTCATGGCCTTCGAACCTGTCGAGGAACTTTATCAGCTTTTCCTTCGTTGCAGGGTCTTTGGCGTCTTCGAATACCACGCAGTTGATCCTCGTTC
>CADATR010000218.1 GCA_902790885.1 uncultured Eubacteriales bacterium | reverse complement strand
TAGACTGGAAATACGCTTCTCCCATGCAAGCAGCGGACAATGAGAAACTGGTAAAGTATGTAGTAAGAGATGTGTTCAACGCATTCGGTCTCAATACTACCTTCAAAGCTAAGCCTGTGGAAGGAGTAGCAGGATCCGGAGAACACACACATTTCGGAGCAGGAGCTGTACTCAAGGACGGAAGGCGCATCAATCTGTTCAATCCCACAGATATGAAAAGAGAATTCATGAGCCCCATAGGATACGGAGCCTTGATGGGTATACTGAAGAATTATGAAGCCATGAATCCTTTTGTAAGTTCTTCAACCAATTCCCTTAAAAGACTTAAACCCGGATATGAGGCGCCTATATGTATAGTGACATCCCTGGGAAGAAGTCATGAGGAACCGTCTAGAAACAGAACGGTGCTGATAGGTCTGGTGAGAGATTTTATGAGCCCCGGGGCCACGCGCTTCGAGCTGCGTTCGCCAAATCCCAAGAGCAATACGTATCTGATTCTTGCGACGGGATATATGGCCATGCTTGACGGTATAAGGGCGGTATTGTCAGAAGAAAAAACATCTGCTGAACTGGAAGCTTCCATTTCAAAGAAAAGCGGGGTGGAAGATTTCTATCTCGAAAAGGACAGGGAATACAGGTCCGAAAAAAATGTTTTTGAAGATTACACTGAAGAAGAGCGGTCATCGAGATTCGGAACTCCTCCTGGAACTGTATGGGACAACCTTAGCGGATTCAATAAATATCCGGACAAAGTGAGAGCGGTGACAGATGGCATCATGGATAAAGAGTCTTTGGAATCCTACAGAACGTGTATTTTGAATGACTGGGCCACTGAATATCATTCCAGAAACATACCAAATGCAATGGATGATATCAAGGAATGCGTGAAAGCTTACGGAAAGGACGATACCGAGTACGATGAAGCCGCATGGGAAAAGATAAATGCATTGAGGTTTGCTCTTGCCAAGGATTCCATGGGCAGGAAGAGCCTTCTGACTCAGGCAAGAGAAGCGCTGGACGGTGAGGATTATGCCAAAGCATCAGAACTCCAGATTGAGATCCAGGCTGAAGTAGAAAGGCTAAAAACACGATACGCGGAATATAAAAGGAATCTGTTCTGATATCGGATGACAGATCCTGAAATGAAAGGAAAGTAAAATGTGCGGAATAGTTGGATATACAGGAAACAGTCAGGCGGCACCGATTCTTCTGGAAGGCTTGTCAAAGCTGGAGTACCGGGGATATGACTCGGCGGGAGTAGCGGTCAGGAACGCTTCAGGGACCTTTGAGATGGTGAAGGCCAAGGGCAGGCTCGTCAATCTGTACAACAAGACAGACGGAGGCAAAACTCTGGAGGGAACCTGCGGGATAGGGCACACGAGATGGGCGACGCACGGCGAGCCCAACGAAACGAACGCCCATCCTCATATCAGCGAAAACTGGGAAGAACACGTGGGAGCAGACCCCAATGCGGTGGATACCTGTGTGATAGGCGTCCACAACGGCATAATAGAGAACTATCTGGAACTTCATGAGAAACTCATGAGAAACGGATATAACTTTTACAGCCAGACTGATACCGAAGTGCTGATCAAACTGGTGGACTACTACTACAAAAAATACACCATGGACCCGATAGATGCTATGGCCAAGACCATGGTCAGGGTCAGAGGTTCTTTTGCATTGGCTCTAATGTTCAAGGATCATCCCGGAGTAATATACGTGGCCAGAAAAGACAGTCCCATGATAATCGGAGTGGATAATGATGCTTCATACCTTGCTTCTGACGTTCCGGCTCTTTTGAAATACACTAGAAACGTATACTATATCGGAAACCTTGAGATGGCGAGATTGTCGCCGGGCGAAGCCGTATTTTACAACCTTGACGGTGACGTGATCGAAAAGGAGCTCACTGAGATCGAATGGGATGCTGAAGCTGCAGAAAAGGGCGGCTATGAGCATTTCATGATAAAGGAGATACATGAGCAGCCGAAGGCTATCAGAGACACGATAAATTCAGCGATCGAATCCGGGGAAGTGGTTCTGAAGGACATAAAACTTACCGAAGATGAGATAAAGAATATTTCACAGATATATATCACGGCATGCGGTTCTGCTTACCATGTGGGAATAGCCGCTCAATATGTTATTGAAGATATGACAGGAATACCGGTCAGGGTGGAACTGGCTTCGGAATTCAGATACAGGAATCTGCCTTTGGACAGCAGAGCCCTGGTCATCGTGATCAGTCAGTCAGGTGAAACGGCAGACTCTCTTGCAGCCCTAAGAAAGGCGAAGGAGTCAGGGCTTAGGACCCTTGCCATAGTAAATGTGCTGGGAAGCAGCATAGCAAGGGAAGCCGATGATGTCTTCTATACACTTGCGGGACCTGAGATATCCGTTGCAACTACAAAAGCATATTCAGCGCAGCTAATAGCCTGCTATCTGATAGGGATCAGGATGGCATCCGTAAGATGCACGCTGGATGAGAACAGGATCGCTGAACTCCTGAAGGAACTTGAGGGACTTCCGGAAAAGATAGAAACCATTCTCAATGACAAGGAAAGGATCCAATGGTTTGCGTCCAAGCATGCTGCTGACAGCGATATGTTTTTTATCGGGAGGGGGATCGACTATGCCGTAAGCATGGAGGGAAGCCTGAAGATGAAGGAAATATCATATATACACAGCGAAGCCTATCCAGCCGGTGAGTTAAAGCATGGCACCATAAGTCTGGTTGTGGACGGAACTCTTGTAGTTGGAGTGCTCACTCAGAATGCTCTTCTGGAAAAGACCATCAGCAACCTGGCAGAGTGCAAGACCAGAGGTGGTTATTTAATGGCTATTACATCCTATGGCAACTATTCTGTTGAAGAT
>CADATR010000217.1 GCA_902790885.1 uncultured Eubacteriales bacterium | reverse complement strand
CCGGTCAGCCCTGCACTTCTGCGCTGTATTCGCTTACATTCAGTATTGTCTCGCCGTCGATCTGAACGGCACACGGTTCTGAGAACCTTACATGTATCTTCTTCCCCGGTATGACTTTTACCATGTCAGTCAGCTCTACATGCTTTCCTTCGAATATCTTAGGGAAATTCATCAGTGATCTCAGCTTGGATCTGCTCATGTAAACGATCACTGTCAGCATGTCGGAGTTTCTGTCCTGGCCAGGAGCCAGCATCATTCCCCCGCCGCAGTATCTTCCCTTCATGGCAGGAGCCAGCCAGCAGTTGTCAAATTCATATTGCCTGCCGTCTACCTCCACCCACGCGTGGCGCGGTTTAAACGCGTAAAGGAGTCCCTTTATCGCGATCGCCGTATAGTTGATCTTTTTATTTGGCTTCTTAGCCTTGATCTTATCGGCTTCTTCACAGCAGTATCCGTCGATGCCGAAGCTCATGTTATTGATGTACCTGTATTCCCTGCCATTCACAGTTGCGACAGGCAGATTCACCAGATACGGATTCAGCAGGATTTCTTTACCCGGTTTCTCATTTATGTCGTTCAGAAAATCATTGCCTGTGCCGTTGCCGTACAGGTAGATGTTATTTCTGATCGAAGCGGGATCGATCTGATTGATGAGGTAATTGATGGTGCCGTCTCCGCCGATCAGAACCACCTCATCATCATCTTTAAGTCCTGAGAAGAACTCCGGATAATCGGTCTTTGACGCGTCCGTAAGGCGTGCGCCTTCAGGGATATGCGATTTTATGCCGTTATTCGCAAGCGGATTATACAGATAGTATTTCATAGCTTTCTCTATTTTCTTGTAACCTCATTTCCACAGTCGTTACAGTGGAAAAGTTTCTGTGTTAATTATAACTCATGCTGCACAAAAAGGCACCGCCTCAATTCAATTCAGCGGTGCCCGTTTTCTTCAGCCTGTTATTTCAGATAGCCTGCCTCTTCCAGAAGCTTTCTCATATACTCCGTATAACGGAGAAGAATTTCTTCAGCCGGTCCCTTCCTTTCTTTCTCAGATGAGCTGAGGCTTGCCATCTTTGTTATACCGGCAAGTATCCTTCCGCCTGTCGGGACAGCCTGAAACATCCCTTCAAGCGCGCCTGACGGAGTATCCGCCGTGGAGAGTATTACTTTGTTTTCCTTTGAAAGAAATCCTCCTGCCTTGCGCGGATATACTATAGTCATAAATCTCGGTGTGGCAGGCAGCAGAATATACTCCTCAATAGATGCCGCCGTAGGCCTGCCTACAACGAATCCACCGGCTTCTTCTTCATCCCAGTGCTCCTTCATGAAATCATGAAGCTCTTCCAGTGTGAACGGTCTGTTCGTAAGTATTACCTGACGTCCTGTCATATCGCCGTACCTCCTTCTCCGCAGCTTATGAATTTTTCTGATTAACGTTTTACCCTAAGCGATCTCAGATAAGTTTTACGGTCATCCGGTATCCTTCTGCTCTCTATGCTTTTCTGTATCGCCTTGTTGTGAGTCCAGTCATCAAGTCTTTTCTCTTCGATATACGGAAGCACTTTTTCATACTGTTTGGCCAGAGCCGTCGCGAAATACCATGCTATCATCATATTGACGTAATACTCTTCGCTTCTGAGCCCGGCGGCCATCTCCGGATATAACAGATCAAAATCATCATCCAGAAAATGATCCATGAGCATCTTCACTCCGAATCTCACGGTATATGCATCTTCAGACTTTATCCACTCTTTGATATGCCCGAGGAGCTCTTCCCTGTGTTTCTTAAAGACCTTAGGAGACATCTGATCGCAGGTCGCCCAGTTGTCGACATACGGAAGAAATCGCTCCAGCTCATCCATGCATTCTTCGTGATCCTTTATTCCCGATATGATGAATGCGTGCAGCTGGTTTTCCTCAAAATATTTATGCGGGAGCTCTCTCAGAAAAGCGGTATAGCCACCGGATGCCAGCATTTCCTTCGCCATGGTCCTGAGCTGAGGGGTCCTCACGCCAATGACAGATCCGGGATCCACTGAAGGGATCAGGCCGATCTGCATGTCGCGGTATTTCAGATCCTGAAGATCAGACAGTTTATTGTGCAATTCTGTTTTATTCATTGTTTTATCTTTGCCAGCAGTGTACCGAGATCTCCAAAGATCTCACCGCGCTGATCCCGTTCTGAATGGTCTCAAGATAGCCGTTTGGCAGCTCACGATAAGAGTCCTTCGTAGATTGCTCTGTCTTCGTCTTTAAATACATTGAATATCACCCTTTCGATCTCTCCGGGATGCTCATTCATCCAGTTTGTAACCGTCTCAACTGCGATCTCGCCGGCCCTCCTGTTCGGGAAGTGGAATACTCCCGTGGAAATGCAGCAGAAGGCCACTATTTTAAGGCCGTTCTCCCTGCACATGTCCAGTGTATTCCGATAGCAATCTGCCAGCTCCCTTTCGAGCGACGGTGTCAGTTTGTATTGTACGATCGGTCCGACTATGTGGATGATCTTCTTTGCCGGAAGATTATATCCGTCTGTCAGCATCGGGACCGCGGTCGGCTGCTCATAATCCCTGCCGAATCTGACCCGCAGCTGATCCATCTGCCTGCTGCATTCAGCCCTCAGCTGCACCCCGGCGTAAGTATGGATGCAGTTATCTATGCAGCTGTGCATCGGTATAAAGCATCCGAGCATCTGAGAGTTCGCCGCATTTACGATCGCGTCCACGGCAAGCCTTGTGATATCTCCCTGCCAGACTGAAAGTCCTCTTCTGATCTCAGGTATATCTGATAGTGTGACTATACCCTTTTCTTCACTGCGCCCTTTCAGATACTCATCCTGAACGCGGATCACATCTGAAGACATGGTACGCGGCATCCTGATGTT
>CADATR010000216.1 GCA_902790885.1 uncultured Eubacteriales bacterium | reverse complement strand
ATAACATGAGGCACGCGGAACCCAGGGGCGGGTCCCGCTTGGGCGGGCGTCAAGAGCGTGCCGATTATTCGAAATTCAGAGGGAGTTCTGAATAGTTACGAAAAAATAAACTTCACCTGGAAAGAGATTGACGAGCCTTTCAGAAAGAAATCCAGAGGAAGTTTATTTAACTTTATAAAACGAAAGACTGCTGAGTTTGCAAAGGTTTTCGAAAGCAAAAAGCCTGACGAATCTGTTCAGGTGGCAAAACCGAATAAACCGGCAGAATCTGTTGAAGTGGCAGAACCTACAGGGCCTGACAAACCAACCGAGCCAGTCATGACTGAAGAGTCGGAAGAGATGGCCAAAGACATCGAGACTACTCAGGAGACAGAAGTTATCGAAACTGTCGAGCCAGAAACATCTGACGAGAAGGTTCAGGTGGCCGAGGCTATTGAAACTGTCGAAACAGACGTATCTGAAGAAGAGGCACAAGTGGTTGAGCCTGTCGAAACCGCCGAGGCGGTAGAATCTGAAGAAATTGACCAGGATGGCGAGCCCGCAGAACATGAAGAAGCAAAGGCAGACGAAACCGAAGAATCGGAAGAAGTAAAGGCAGATGAATCCACTGTAGAAGACAAACCGGCCAGGAAAGCTATACGTCTGACTAAGTGGCGTGTGCTCTTCGGCGTGCTATGCCTCATCGCTGTTGCACTTCTGGGCACCTTCATATATGCCTACAATACAGTTCCGGACATTGATCCTGATGCCAGCAACATATATTCAAATATCGATCTCAGCTCTATCATTTATGATTCAAAGGGAGAGGAGATCGACAAGCTCTATTACACCGAAGACAGAGAGATCGTCTCAATAAAAGACATCCCGGAGAATACAAAGAACGCCTTTATAGCTATAGAGGACAAAACGTTCTACAAGCATCATGGCCTGAACTACAAGAGGTTGTTTGGTGCGGTCCTCAGCAAGCTGACCGGACGCTCGGATGAGATAAGCGGTACATCCACCATTACGCAGCAGCTGGCCAGGAATGTGTTCCTTTCGGATATAAAGAGTGAGAGGACACTGAGACGTAAGTTCCGGGAAATGATCTATGCTCTCAAGATCGAAAGGGCATATTCAAAAGACGAGATACTTGAAGCATATCTGAACACCATATATCTTGGATATGGCTGCTATGGTATCAAAGCCGCAGCTTATACATATTTCGGAAAGGAAGTAAGCGAGCTGTCTCTTGAGGAAAGCGCTGCCCTAGCGGCATTGCCTCAGGCTCCTGACAGTTACGCCCTCCTGAAAGACGAAAAGGGTGAGGATACGACTTATATGAAAAAGTATAAGTTGTATGCGAATAATCTTGCCACTGAACGACGCGATCTTGTGCTCGATCTAATGGCGGAGCAGGGCTATATCGACTCCGCGCAGGCAGAGAAGGCAAAAAAGAAGATGAAGGAGATTCTTCATCCGCACATAGAGAAAAAGCCTAGAGAGCTGACGTACTTCACAGACTTCCTCACAAAAGAGGTAGCAAAAGACCTCGCGGATCAGTATTCCATGACTGAGGAAAAGGCAGAGCTGCTCATACACACAGGCGGACTCCGCATTTATTCAACGATCGATCAGGATATACAGCATGCGATCAATACCGAATTCAGCGACGACTGGAACTTCCCATACTCTGCTGAAGATCCTCAAGCCGCAATGGTAGTTGCCGAAGTCGGCACGGGTAAGATCCGCGCGATGGCAGGAGGCAGAAATACCTCTGGTCAGATGCTGTTCAACAGGGCAACATCGCCGCGTCAGCCGGGATCGTCGATCAAACCACTGGCCGTATACTCTGCTGCTCTCCAGAAAAGTGAAGATTATGCTAAGCATATGCAAACGTTCCCGTTTGTTGATTACGAAATTGACAGGCAGGGCACAAGACTCTGGGGAGACTATATCACTGCCGGATCGGTAGTGGTCGATGAGAGACTGAAGATAAACGGTGAGATATGGCCGATGAATTTCTCAAGGAGCTTCTCCGGATACAGGACATTCAGGACGGCATTGCAGCAGTCGATCAATACCTGCGCTGTGAAGATACAGCTGCAGGTCGGAGCGGACTACTCAATGGAGATGCTCAGAAAATACGGGATATCTACGGTCGTCGATGATGCTTCCCTCCCGACTAATGACTTAAATCCGGCAGCTCTGGCTCTGGGAGCGATGACATACGGAACGACGCCGCTTGACATGGCACTTGCTTATGGAGCATTCCCAAACAGGGGCATAAGAGACTCAGCTGTTGCATACACAAAGGTGACTGACGCAAAAGGAAAGACTCTCCTTGAGAAAAAGACTGAAGAGACCAAAGTGCTCGATGAGAACGTAGCGTTCATAATGAGAGACTGCCTCGAATCTGTAGTGTCGAGGGGAATAGGCCGGAACGCATCGATCTACGGCGTGCAGGTAGGCGGCAAGACGGGAACCACGAATGATAACTACGATTACTGGTTCGTCGGATTTACGCCGAAATACTCCGCTGCGCTCTGGATAGGGACAGATCATAATACAGTAATGAGCGGATCGTCCGGAACAGCAGCTCTTCTGTGGAGCAGGATAATGAGGCAGATTCCGGATATAACAGAGGGCGAGTATCCGCCGCAGCCGGACGATGTAGTGTGGTCCCGCGGAGAGTACTATACTGAAAAGACCCAACCGTAATGGGAAGAATGAGAGATTATGAGCAGCCCCAAAAGGGCTGCTTTCCTATAGACGTGCCGGTTGTATTATCCTGTGTTAAGGAATATAAAACAAGCGGCAGCAACAATTACAAAAAGCAGCTGATGATCGAGCTCTATACGGGAATGAGAATGGGGGAGATCAATGCCCTCAAGCCGGAGGACATA
>CADATR010000215.1 GCA_902790885.1 uncultured Eubacteriales bacterium | reverse complement strand
CCTTCCTCTCGTAGATCAGCCATAAGACCGCAGCTATACCGCAGAATAAGTTGGACAGCACAGTAAAGTACTTCATGCTTCCGATGCCCCTCTGAGCGAGGTCACCTCCGCCGAGGAAGATCATGCCGAGCCAAGCCCCGGCTACCATTACCGCAAGACATATATTAACGATCATTCGCGTCTTTTTTCTCATGGCGGACCTCTTTTCCATTACGTCTCTATCAGCACATCTTTGCTTCCTGTAGTCCCATCCTGCTTGATCCTCGCCGCAAGTACCGGCGCACCCTTATCCGCGATCCTGGTGTATCTTATCGCCTCATTCTTGACGTTGAGTTCATGCTTGCTGCTGCCGGTCGCGTTGATCATATACCTCGTATCCTCAGCTACGATGCCGACATGCGCGATAGCCATCCATATCTTGTAATAGATGTACTCCTCGAGCCTTGATGGAGCTGCCTCAAAGAATACGAGGTCGCCCGGCTGCAGAACTTTGTCGTAAGAGCCTGACTCATCAGGAGTTAATTCGAAGCCGTGTTCCCTGCAGTATCTCGCAAGCCCGCTCGCACGGCGTATGTCTCTGCCGCGCTCTGAATGGGCGGCGAACACTTTACCTATGCTGATCACATTGCTGCCCTGCGAGGCAGGGTACCACGGACAAGGCGTACTGAAAAAGCCTTCCACGTCACCTGTAACATACGGGCTCTCGTCATACGGCACACCCAGCAAGGCCAGATGAACGTAAGATGAGCAGTCTATCCTACCCCGGTAGTCATTCTCGGAGTCATATAGCTCGTCGCCCCGCATAAACACCCTTCCGCGATATGTGTATATTAGGCGCTCGCGGTTATCGTAATATGTTTTTGCTGTTTCTATTATCCCTTTCACATTTTTGATTTTACCATATTCCAGGCGCCTGCCAACTAAAAACAGGGGACAGCCTTGAAGGCTGCCTCCCAGTTGTCTGTTATCTTTCAGCGCTTTTTAGTAAGCTGGCACTTCTGCTTCCTCTTCCTCTTCATCGTCGAGTTCCGAGGCCTTCTTGTTGAAGATAGCCGCGACGATCTGCACTGCCAGTATTACCAGCATCAGGACTGTCCACTTGTCGATCATTACCATCGGCAGGCTCATGTCCTCAGTGAGGATGAATACGATCGGAGCCGCTATTCCGGCAAGTGCTCCCGCGATCTTGGCGATGAGCATCTTCTTGCTCCTGTCGTCCTCTTCTTCCTCTTCATCAGTTTCTACATTGGCTCTATCCATGTTCTCCTGATCCTCGTCCTCTTCTTCCTCTTTTCTGCGGAAGAGAGCGATTATAGCTCCAATTGCTGTAAGTATAGCAGCGATCAGGTTGACGAGTGCCCATACGCCCTCAGCGAGAGGTGGAGCAGGATCAGGAATGTTTGTCGTTGGCGCTGTACGTGGGACAGGATTCTCCGCTATGGTCGGAGCTGTTCCACCTGCTGTAGGAACGAATCCACCAGGGTTGTTGCCTCCGCCTGGATTGTTTCCGCCAGGGTTTCCGCCACCGCCACCAGGTACTGCGGTAACTGTCAGCGTACCGAGATCTACCGAAACGATCTCATAGTTCGATTCCTTTGCGGTATCCCAGCTGATTCTGTAGCCGTTCCTGCTGGAGCCGACTGCTGTCTGAGAACCTGTGCCGGTCGCTGTCGCGGACTCGTCATTGACAAGTCCGCTTACAGTACCCTGAGGTCTCATGAGAGCAGTTCCGTCATATCTCTTAGTCGCGCTCTGAGTCGTGATCGTCAGAGGAGCAGGTGTGACTTCCAGCGTTCCCTTTTCAAAAGCGATCTTGTAAGCCTTTGTAACGTCTTTGCCGTCTCTTGTGATCTTGATCGAGCCGACCTCATTATCTACAGTGCCCTTATCTGTGATACGGCCTGTGTTCTCAGCTTCGATCACATCGCCACTGATCAGCTTGCCGGCTGTAACATTAGCACCGTTATCGCTGTGCTCTGTGCCGTCGTATACCCATGTGTTATCTGCGGCCTTCACCGTGATCTGCTTTACGGCGTAAACATCGTAGACTGTACGCTCAACCTTCTGTTTCGTGATTCCCGGCAGAGCGTACTTATCTGCTGCAGCTGTGTTGCCGTCTTCATCCGCATACCAGCCAGCATACTCTTCACCATCAATAATCAGAGTATTGCCATCTGCAGAGTAACTGATCCCTTCATCGGCAAATTTAGACTCTGCGTCTTGGTATGTATCAATACCAGCGAACTTCTCGACTTCGACTACATTGTCGTTGTAGTGATACCTTATGGTGACCGAAGGCTGCCAGTAAGCATAGATGCTGATATCGGTGACTGTACCCTGCGGTAATCCGCTGTCGACTGAATAAGTAAGGGAGTCTCCAGCGTTATAACGTTTACCTTCTTTACTACTTATATGTGCTCCATTCTGAAGATAATCGTCTGTCTGCCAATATCTGAAGCTGTAATGAGGAGTCAGTGATGGCGACGCGTCCTCTGGGTTTTTGAATGTGTGTGTAAGTGAGTCAAACTTACTGCGATATTCAAATGCGTCCTTGTTTGACCAAGATCCACTGCCTGTCGAGATATTGTCGATATAGTGGTAATCAAGCCCCTGGACCATCTTTGTCTCCCATACAGGGTAAAGTGTGATGGTTGTGTCTTCTGAAATGTAATAGTTATTTCCTGAGGATTCACCCTCTCTGTTGTAGAATGTGATAGTTTTAGATGCATCAAAGATATGACCATCTTCGTCTTTCCACTCCCCGGTATATTTGTACTCATATCCGGCATAGGAGAAGTTTTGACCCGACCTAAGTCCTGTCACACTCTCTATTGTTTTTTTACTGAAGCCTTTTCCATTTCCTCCTGGAATAGTTTCACTAACAGCGTCTTC
>CADATR010000214.1 GCA_902790885.1 uncultured Eubacteriales bacterium | reverse complement strand
ATCAAATTCTACATCGGGTTCGACCCGACTGCTGACTGCCTGCATATCGGACATTTCATCCCGATGATCACTATGATGTACATGCAGAAGTACGGACACACTCCGGTGTTCCTGCTGGGAGGCGGTACCGGCGAGATCGGGGATCCCTCGGGCAAAGCCGACATGCGTCAGGTAATGACTATCGACACTATCGATGAGAACTGCAGACAGTTCAAGAAGCTCTTCGATAAATACATCGATTTCGATGATGAATGGAAGTACGAGGGCAACGAGGGGGTATATCATCCGGGACATCAGAACAGAGAGCCGATTCCAGGCAAGGCGGTGAGCGTAAACAACGCGGAGTGGATCAGACCGTGCAAGTTCACCGAGTTTGCGAGATACATCGGTTCACAGTTCAACGTGAACACGATGCTGCGTGCCGACTGCTTCAAAACACGAATGGAGAGAGATACAGGACTCACATTCTTCGAGTTCTCATACATGCTCCTTCAGAGCTATGACTTCTACGTGATGCACAGAGACTTCGGTCTGATGGCGCAGCTGGGCGGAAACGACCAGTGGTCGAACATCATCGGCGGTGTCGATCTCACCAGAAAGCTGAGCGGAGATGAGGTCTACGGACTTACAGTCTCGCTGCTTCTTAAGAGCGACGGCCAGAAGATGGGCAAGACTGTAGGCGGAGCTCTCTGGCTCGATGAGAGAAAGACTCCTGTATACGACTTCTTCCAGTACTGGAGAAACGTTGATGACGCAGACGTCAATACCTGCCTGCGCATGCTGACATTCCTGCCTATGGAAGAGGTAAACAGACTCTCCTCTCTCGAGGGAGCTGAGATCAACAAGGCTAAGGAGATCCTCGCGTTCGAGGTCACCAAGCTCGTCCACGGTGAAGAGAAGGCTCAGAAGGCACTCGAGGCAAGCCGCGCAGTATTCGCTGGCAGCGGAGTATCCGACAACATGCCTACGAAGGAATTCGACGCAGCACTCTTTGCAGGAGACGGAATGGGACTCGCAGCGCTCATGAAGGAAGCCGGACTTGAACCATCGACATCCGAGGCTTACAGAACCATCCAGGGCGGCGGCGCAAGGATAAACGGAGAGCAGATCACGGACAAGAAGTACTCGGTAACAGAGGCAGACTTCAGGGACGGAGAACTCGTTCTTCAAAAGGGTAAAAAGAAGTACATGAAGATCATTTGCAAGTAAGGGGCGACTCTGCGGGAGCCGACAAGGCACAGGCTGAACTGAACCGTTTCCTCTATGAAATGAGAGTGAAGTACTATTAAAAAGATACGTACAGGCAAAATCTGTAAAAGGAGAAGCGGTCTGCATGAATGAACATGCAGACCGCTTTGTTTTTACCGGATTTGCAATGCTGCTGCGATCTTTTTAAAGTCGATCGAGCACTTCCCCTCGGATATGCGAACAGGGATATCATCTTCGAAGCTGTACTGTTCAGGGAGGCTGTCTTTCTCGAAGAAGTAGACCCAAACAGTTCTTTTGTCAGTATCGACTATCCAATACTCCCTGACACCTGCACTCTCATAAGAACGGGCCTTTATCAGAAAATCTTTTCTTCTTGTTGAAGGAGATAAGATCTCAACTGTCATCTCCGGGGCCCCGTCATAATAATCTTCAGTTTCTTTTGACTCGTCACATGTGATCAGGATGTCAGGCTGGAACATGTTTTTATCATCCTGAAAAAGTCTTACATCGAGAGGAGCAACACGAACTTTACAGCTGGAGCTGCATTCGTCGATACAGTTTTTGAGTGCGAATGCGAGTTCTAAAAGTGTATCCTGATGGATCATTCTTGGACCCGCCATGTCATATATCACACCATCTATCAGCTCTACTCTTATCTCATCGGGCAGCGCGCGTATATCCTGCACCGTGTAGTGGCCCTGCCTCGGCCAGCGCGAATCGCTGTCTGCCTTGAACTGATTCTCATATTCTACGGAGTATTCCGCTGCCTCCTCTCTGACAACATACGTAGCCATATCGTACTTGTGGTCAGAAAGGCCCTTGGTCAGCTCGAGCAGGGTATCATATCTCGGGTGTTTGGTAACACCGCTGAATATCTTCTGTACGGTGCTCAGAGGAACTCCGGTCTTTTCCGCGATCATTTCATTTGTGTATCCGAGTTTGTTTTTGAGCTCCTTCAGCTCACGAACGCTCATCATATCCGACACCTCCCTTGGTCAGAACTTCAGGGAAAGCCTGAAATATTTGCTTTCCATAATATTTCCAAAACTTCCTTTTGATAACCATATTTTAAGGCTTAACAGCCGGTATGTCAAGAACAAATATTCGAAAATAGTCGAAAAGTTTCCGCTAAAAACCGCAGCAAACCGCAGCGATCTCCGCCCCGGAGCCCGTACATACGAGCGGGATCTGTGATATACTGAATACGTTACGGAGCGCAGATGCGCAGCCGAAGAAAGAGATAAATATGCGCTGAGAAAGGGATATGTCAATGAGATATATCGAACTGAAAATAAAGACTGAAAGAGAACGTGCAGAAGCTGTGCAGGCAGCTCTCCTTGAGGCGGGTTTTGATGCCATGCAGATAGACGATCCGATGGACGCGGTCGACATCGCGGAGCATCAGGATCTTTACAAGTACGACTATATAAATGAAGAGATAGTTCAGAAAGCCGGTGAGGCCGCCCTCGGAAAGGGCGCGGATGAGCTGACCATCACACTCTACTTTGCGGATGATGAAGAGGGCCGCAGCAGTATGGCAGAAGCCGAAAGGCTGCTCTCCGGACTGCAGGGCGTATCATTCAGCTCGGAGGAGACCGGCGACGACAGCGAATGGCTCTACAAGTGGCAGGAGCACTTCAGGCCGACAAAGGTGGGCGAGCGCATAGTCGTAAAGCCGGGATGGGAAGACTA
>CADATR010000213.1 GCA_902790885.1 uncultured Eubacteriales bacterium | reverse complement strand
TGAGCGATCGTGCGAGGGAATCCGTCAAGCAGATATCCGTTCGCACAATCATCCTGCATGAGTCTGTCTTTGACAAGGTCTACGACCAGTTCATCAGGAACCAGTCCGCCTGCATTCATATACTCCTGAGCCTTTTTACCAAGCTCAGTGCCCTCTTTGATGTTCTTGCGGAAAATGTCTCCGGTCGAAATCTGAGGGACGCCATACTTTTCTACGAGCCTTACGGCCTGGGTGCCTTTACCCGCACCCGGAGGTCCCAGCAAAACCGCTCTCATGATCCACCTCTAACGAAGGAATCCTTCGTAATTTCTCATCAGCATCTGATTCTCAAGCTGTTGTACTATATCGAGCGCAACTCCTACCATGATCAGGAGTGATGTACCACCGAAGCTGAAGTTGAACGGTGTGAACACACTTACAATAGTAGGGATCGTCGCTACTGCTGCCAGAAATACTCCGCCTGCGAAGCACAGTCTCGAGCTTATCCTGGACAGATATTCGACAGTAGCTGTTCCCGGTCTGATACCAGGAATGAAGCCGCCGTTCTGTCTCATGTTGTCCGCTACGTCTGTAGGGTTGAACATGATGGCAGTGTAGAAATATGTAAAGAATACCGTCAAAAGGATATTCAGTGCGGCATAGATCCACACTCCCGGATTGCCCGAAGGTGACATATACTTTGTAACGAAATCAGCAAATGGTGAATTCGGAACGAAGTATGTAATTGTCAGCGGGAACTGCAGAAGCGATATCGAGAAGATGATCGGAATAACGCCGGCCTGATTTACCTTGATAGGTATATGCGATGACTGGCCTCCGTACATCTTACGTCCGACTACTCGCTTAGCATACTGAACAGGGATCTTTCTGACACCCTGCTGCATCTCTATGATCACCATGGTGACCAGCACAGCTACGATGACAAGAGCGATTACCGCTACTACGGAAACAGCTCCGTCTTTGATCTGTGCCGCCACGCCTCTTACCGCGGACGGAAGTCTCGCAACGATACCTCCAAAGATGATCATGGAGATACCGTTACCGATACCGTATTCGTTGATCTGCTCACCGAGCCACATCAGGAACGCTGTACCTGCTGTGAGCACGATGATGATCATGATCATGTTGAACGGGCTCTTGTCTACGATGGCCTGTCTGAAGAGACCAACTGTGAGTCCTATCGCCTGGATAAGACCGAGCACGACCGTCATGTAACGAGTGATCGTGGCCATCTTTTTACGTCCCTCTGACCCTTCTTTGGCTAACCTTTCGAAGTAAGGGAACGCGATCGTCAAGAGCTGAACGATGATCGACGCCGTGATGTATGGTGTGATGCTCAGCGCAAATATTGTGAAGTTGCTGAACGCTCCGCCTGAAAACAGGTCGAAGAGGTCAAGCAGTCCCGTTTCACCTGAGAACATGCGTGCAAGATATTCTCTGTCGATACCCGGGACCGGAATATTAGAACCGATCCTGAATACCAGCAGCATCAGAAGTGTGAAGATGATCTTGGATCTGATCTCCGGAATTTTCCATGCCTTAGAGAATGTCTTTACGAATTCCATCAGATAACCTCTGCCTTTCCGCCTGCCTTCTCGATCTTTTCAACAGCGCTCTTGCTGAACTTCTCTGCCTTAACAGTGAGTTTCTTTTCGAGCTCGCCGTTGCCAAGTACCTTTACTCCGTCGAGTGCCTTACCTATGAGGCCGCTCTCGAGAAGTACTTTGATGTCTACTACGGAACCGTCTTCGAATCTGTTGAGATCCTTAACGTTTACTTCAGCGTATTCCTTAGCCCATTTGTTGGTGAAGCCTCTCTTAGGGAGTCTTCTGTAGAGTGGCATCTGGCCACCCTCGAAGCCGAGTCTTACTCCGCCGCCGCTTCTCGAATTCTGACCGTTCATACCTCTGCCGGCTGTTGTTCCCCAACCGGTTCCCTGGCCGCGGCCGATTCTCTTAGGCGCCTTTGTGGAGCCCTCAGGCTTTTTAAGTTCATGAAGTCTCATGGCCTTTGCCCTCCTTACAGCTCTTCTACTTTGAGCAGATGTGATACCTTATTGATAGCTCCTCTTGTTGCAGGGGAATCCTCAAGCTCTACCGAGTGATTGAGTTTTCTCAGCCCGAGTGCCTCAACGGTCTTTCTCTGCTTAGGCTGACAAGCGATAGGGCTCTTAACCAGTGTGATTTTAAGCTTTCCCATTTCCTTGCCTCCTATCCGATAATTTCTTCAGGGCTCTTGCCACGGCGCTTAGCTACTTCCTCTACGGTTGTGAGGTTCTTGAGACCCTCCATAGTAGCTCTGGCCATGTTGCCCGTGTTGCTTGTTCCGAGTGATTTAGCTCTTACGTCCTTGATGCCAGCAGCCTCGAGTACTGTACGTACGGATGAACCTGCGATAACGCCTGTACCCTTTGCGGATGGCATGATGAGGACTTTGCCCGCTCCGAACTCACCGACTGTCTGATGAGGAACTGTAGTTCCTACTGTCGGTACGTATATCAATTTCTTCTTTGCATCTTCAGTCGCTTTTCTTACGGCTTCAGGAATCTCGATCGCCTTGCCGAGTCCCATGCCTACGTGACCCTCGCCATCGCCGACTACTACGGTAACGGAGAATCTCATGTTACGTCCGCCCTTAACAGTCTTGGCTACACGTCTGATGTCTACGATCTCTTCCGTAAGCTCCAGCTTGGATGCGTCTACTTTACTCTGCATTTACGTATCCTCCCTTAGAATTCCAATCCGGCTTCACGTGCTGCGTCTGCGAGTTCCTTAACTCTTCCGTGGAAGAGGTATCCGCCTCTGTCGAAGCACACTTCCTTGATTCCGGCCTTAACAGCCTTCTCACCGATAGCCTTGCCAACCTGTGCAGCAGCTTCCTTGTTGCCGCCGTAAGCAATGCT
>CADATR010000212.1 GCA_902790885.1 uncultured Eubacteriales bacterium | reverse complement strand
CAAAGACCGTACCTTCGAGATCGTAGGCGACCTGGTATCCGCCGCGGTTTATGTTGGCGCCGATGCTTGTCATATATTCATATACGGCATCTGCGACTTCCTTAGGCTTAGGGTATGAAGTCGCGCCGTTATCCAGATAGATCTTTTCCATTTTGAAATCCTTATGCAATTCCTGAGAAATATCTTCTGATTCGATTATAATACATCGGAGGGCTTTTATCAGCATTTGGGACTATCATAATTGACCCCTATAGATATTCTCTATACCAGACAGCTGAATCTGATAATGGAAAACAAAGTTCGGCTCAGCACTGAATTGTTAACTGAATCGCATGGATGCATTAAATTAAAAACGCTGAAATGCATTGAAATTTGAACTGAATTCGGTTGAATATTTGTGGCCCTTTACCATATAATATCGAATAGACAAGAATGAGGAATTCAGGAGAATATGAATATATGGATTTCAGCCAATATAAACACGTACATTGCCTGGGCATAGGCGGAATCGGTCTGTCAGCAGTTGCCGAGATACTCCGGGACAGAGGGTATATCGTCAGCGGTACTGACATACATCCGTCTAAAGTCACCAGGCATCTTGAATATCTGGGGATAAAAGTATTCTCAGAGCACAAGCCTGAGAACGTCGAGGGTGTCGATGCCATCGTATATTCCGCGGCTGTCTCGGATGAGAATCCTGAGGTGATAAGGGCAAAGGAGCTCGGGATCCCTCTGTTCTCAAGAGCACAGGTCCTTGGCATGATAATGGACGACTATGAGAATTCCGTAGCTATCTGCGGAACTCACGGCAAGACTACCGTCACATCGATGACATCGCTTATTCTTCGCAACGCTGAGTACAAGCCGACGATCCTCGTCGGAGGCAATCTGCCTCAGATCAACGGCAATGTCGAGATAGGCGGCACGAAGTACTTCGTGACAGAGGCATGTGAATACATGGACAGCTTCCTTCAGCTGAAGCCAAGCATCGGAGTCATTCTCAATATCGACTCGGATCACCTCGATTACTTCAAGGACATGGAGCACATTGTCAAGTCTTTCAGCACCTTTGTTGAGCAGATCCCGCCTCACGGAATAATCATCGCCTTCGGTGACAACCCGTTCGTAAGGCGAATACTCAAGGGCCACGATAACAAGATCACATATGGTTACGGCGAGAGCAACGACTACTATGCAGAGAATCTAAAATTCAACGAGAACGGATTCCCGGTATTCGATATATGCCATGAAGGCAGCAAGCTCGCTTCTCTGGAGCTCAGCGTGCCTGGCGAGCATAATGTTCTGAACGCCATGGCAGCTTTCGTGACCGCTTCGTATCTGGGCGTAGACATACCGGTGATCCAGTCTACTCTCAAGGATTACAGCGGTACCAACCGCAGATTCGACTTCCTCGGAACGACAACGAACGGCGTAAAAGTGATCGATGATTACGCTCATCATCCTACAGAGATCAAGGCGACGCTTTCAGCCGCTAAAAATGTGAAGCACAATAAGCTCTGGCTGATATTCCAGCCTCACACATACACAAGAACGAAAGCTCTTTTCAATGAATTCGTCGACGCGTTTACAGATGCGGATGTGGCAATAGTGACAGACATCTACGCCGCGCGCGAAAAGGATGTATACAACATCTCTTCTTACAAGCTGGTAACTGCGATGAAAGCAAAGCATCCGGATAAACCTGTATATTATGTCAAGGATTTCGAAGATATCGTGAAGTATATCGAGAAATTCGCCGGCAAGGATGACATCGTCATGACGATGGGTGCCGGTGACGTCTACAAAGTAGGAGACATGCTGCTGCACAAGGAAGAAAAACAATAATTCAGGACGCACAAGGAGGAGATTTAGCGCCATGATACGCAATATGACAAGTGAAGCATTTTCTAATCTCAGGCTCTTCAGCTGCAATTCCCACCCGGAACTTGCGCAGGAAATAGCCGAACACATGGGTATTGAACTGGGAAAATCAACGGTAACTAGGTTCAGCGACGGAGAAACAAGCGTAAGCATCTGGGAATCTGTAAGAGGTAAGGATTGTTTCATTGTGCAGTCAACATGTGATCCTGTAAATGACTATCTCATGGAGCTTCTGATCATGACAGACGCTCTCAAGAGAGCATCATGCAACAGCGTTACAGCTGTTATGCCGTATTACGGATATGCCAGACAGGATCGTAAGGCAAAGGCAAGAGATCCAATCACAGCAAAGCTCGTAGCAAACATGATGACAGCTGCAGGCATCGACAGAGTCATCACAATGGATCTTCACGCGTCGCAGGAGCAGGGCTTCTTCGACATTCCTGTTGACCATATGCTCGGACAGCCGATGCTGACTGACTACTTCAAGCTCAAGGATCTTGACGATCTCGTCATCGTATCGCCTGACCACGGTTCGGTAACAAGAGCGCGCAACATGGCCAAGCCTTTCAACTGCCCGATCGCCATCATCGACAAGAGACGTCCGGAGCCTAACAAGAGCGAGATCATGAACATCATCGGTGATGTAAAGGACAAGAACTGCATCATCCTTGACGACCTCATCGATACAGCCGGCACTATATGCAATGCCGCTAAGGCTCTCGACGATCTCGGAGCAAAGAGCGTATACGCATGCGCTACTCACGCGGTTCTCTCCGGACCTGCCATTGAGCGCATCGAGGCAAGCCCTATCAAGGAAATGGTGCTGCTCAACACTATCCCTATTCCTGAAGAGAAGAGGCTCAAGAAGTTCACTGTTCTCTCCGTAGGACACATCTTCGCAGAGACTATCTCGAGGGTTTACTCAGACAAGCCAATCTCTGTCATGTTCGGCTAGTTATAAAGGATATAGATGGGATTATTCAGAAGAAGTAAAGAAGAGCCGGGATTCGCTAAAGACC
>CADATR010000211.1 GCA_902790885.1 uncultured Eubacteriales bacterium | reverse complement strand
GTAGCCACTCTCATGTTAGCATTGGAGGTATTATTCTTGAAGCTAAAGCCCTTAATTCTCACCGGCATAGCCGGTGGTTTAATCACGCTGAAGCTACAATGAAAAGACCTTCAGGGTTTTTCCTGAAGATCTTTGCTTGCATCATCTATATTTTTTCCGGAAACCATACACTTATTTCGGTCCCTACTCCCGGTGCACTGTTCATTTCAATGTCCGCGTTGTGGATCTCTGCGATATGTTTTACCAGCGCCAACCCGAGCCCCGTTCCTCCGCTGCTGCGGGATCTGCTCTTGTCCACTCTGTAGAACCTTTCAAATACGCGGCTCTGCTTTTCCTTCGCTATGCCTATGCCGTTATCCCTGACAGTGAGAACTGCGTGCCCGTCTTCACGTCTGACACTTACCCTGACGTATCCGCCAGCATTGTTGTAGCGGATCCCGTTCTGCACCAGGTTCTCGATCAGTTCTTTGATCTGCTCCTCATCTCCCCTGATGACTGCAGACCTGCCGTCACATGTCAGGAGTATGTTGTTCTTCTCTGCGCTGACCTTCAGGTTCCTGCAGCATTCCGCGGCTGCCTCGTACAGGTCGATTTCTTCTTTGCTGCTGCCTGTCTCACCGTGATCGAGCCTGGACAGCTGGATGGTGTCGTTGATAAGCTGCAGCAGTCTGTCTGAATTTGCCCTTATCTGCTGCGCGATATGCTTCTCGGATTCAGGATCCGCCAGTCCGTTTTCGATGAGCTCTGCATATCCGGAGATGGCAGTCAGCGGAGTCTTGAGTTCGTGCGAAACGTTTGCCGTAAAATCCTGCCGGGTCTTTACGGCCTCGAGGAGGTTCTCATGCTGAGACCTGATCTTCTCTGCAAAAGGCTCGAGCTCCTTATACGGCGGTTCGCTCGTCGGCTTATCGATTTCCTCAGCCATCTTCTCTATAGGCTGGATTATCTGCCGTGACAAAGCATGCCCGAGAACGATGCAGATGCCGAAGATCAGGAGCGCTACGACCGCTACGATAGGAAGGGATCTGAAGAACACTCCTGCGATCGCGTGAGCCTGTGTCGATACCCTGAGAACGGTCCCGTTCTCCAGCCTGAGCGCATAGTAATATGTATCCATTCCCAGTGTCTGTGAGGACCTGATGCTCTCACCTTCCCCTGAAGCCATCGCCTCCTGTATCTCAGGTCTGTCCAGATGATTTGCCAGGCCCGATGCGCCGGCATCGTTATCAAAGAGAACAGTGCCGTCCTCCGCTATCCATGTGAGCCTCACATCACCGGTTTTCAGTTTATTCAGTGTTGAGCTGCTGAGTTTTTCCGGATCATTGCCGAGCGAATCGTACTCTCTCTGGAAAATCTCTGTTTCCATAAGAAGCCGCGCATTCATCTTCAGATCGCTGGTTATCTGTGTACGGAAAAGATTATAGAAAACCAGAAGATTGGCAGCCGTTACGAAAACGACTGCCAGCAGTGCGATGAATGAAAGTCTTATATTTATCTTCTGTTCCACGCTATTCCCTCTCTGTCCCGTCCAGGACATATCCTACATTCCGGACAGTCCTTATATATCTGCCGCTCTCCCCCAGCTTGCGCCGCAGCGACCTGATATGCATATCCAGCGTTCTGGACTCGCCTTCGAAGTCTGTCCCCCATACATTCTGCATTATCGATTCTCTTGTCAGCACGATATTCAGATTGATCAGCAGGTATCTCAGTAGCTCATATTCCTTGAATGTAAGCTCGATCAGAGTCCCGGCTGCGGTTACCGTATGCCTTTCATGATCGAGACATATATCGCCTGCAGTTATGATCTGAGATTCATCGCTCATCGTACGCCTCAGAAGAGCACGGATACGCGACAGCAGTTCCATGACAGAGAACGGCTTCATGACGTAGTCATCCGCTCCGTAATCGAACCCCTTCAGGAGATCCATCTCCGTATTCCTTGCGGTGATCATTATGACCGGCAGATTCTTCAGTCTGCTGTCATTCCTGATTCTGCGAAGTATGCTGTATCCGTCCTCGTCGGGAAGCATCACATCGAGAAGAAGCAGATCGGGCTGCCCGCTTTCAAGCGCAGCATATAATTCCGCGGCTTTTTCGAAGGCTTCGACAGTATAATTACTGTTCCTCAGAGCCATCTCTTCGATTTCGCGTATTCCCGGATCATCTTCTACGATATAGATAAGTGCCATTATCCGACCATTCCTTCCTGTATCTTAGGCAGTGTATACCTGTTTCTCATTCTGGTATAAGTGCTCTGGAATTCAGGGTCACTGCCCTTTGTTCTTTCGCTGGCGTATTCATGACGGCCGAACGAATCCTCTCCTATCTCTATGAGGCAAAGTGCGATATTGGAGCAGTGATCAGAGACTCTCTCAAAGTATATCAGAATGTCTTCCAGTATAATGCCTGCTTCCATTGAGCACAGGCCTTTGCGGAGACGGTCGATATGTCTCTGACGCATCTCGGCACTGAGATTATCTACCACCTCTTCAAGAGGTTCGATCTGTCTGGCTTTATTCCGGTCAGATGCGATAAACGCCTCATCCGTTATCATGAGTATATCCCTGATCGCTTTACCGAATGCATCGAGCTCCAGACTTCCGTATGATGTCATGCTGATTCCTTTGCTCTGCATCTCCTGTGCAGCCTCCACCACGTTGATCGCGTGATCGGATATGCGCTCGTAGTCATTGATAGCATGGAGCACCAGCGACATCAGCTGTCCGTCTTCCCTCGACAGATCACGGCCCGACAGTTTTACCAGATATGTGCCTATGATGTCCTCATACTCATCGCATTCCTGCTCGAGTCTGATGACCGCTTCGGCCTTTTCTTTATCGTACTTTTTCAGGACGTCCATCGCAAGCATAAATGCATCGCTTGCCTTATCCGCCATCTCATTGGC
>CADATR010000210.1 GCA_902790885.1 uncultured Eubacteriales bacterium | reverse complement strand
TATGGACTTGGTAAGAAAGGAGGAGCAGACAATGGCAAAGACTATGTATCAGGCAACAGGCAGAAGAAAGTCATCCGTAGCCAGAGTTAGACTTCTTCCTGGAGCAGGCAACATCATCATCAACAAGAGAGACATCGATACTTACTTCGGCGAGAAAGATATCGTTAAGAACGAAGTCAGAAGACCTCTCGAGCTCACAGGCACACTCGGAAGCTTCGATGTTATCGCTACCGTTAACGGCGGCGGTTTCACAGGCCAGGCCGGAGCACTCAGACACGGCATCGCAAGAGCACTCTGCGAAGTTGACGCTGAAGCTTACAGACCGGCACTCAAGGCTGCAGGTTTCCTGACAAGAGACCCAAGAATGAAAGAGCGTAAAAAGCCGGGTCTCAAAAAGGCGAGAAGAGCAAGCCAGTTCTCGAAGAGATAATTTTTACTGCTTCGCAGAACTTCTCAGAACAACTTATACTGTTGCAATGACTCGCACAAAGATGTTTTCCGTATTGATCGGGAAGCATCTTTTTTTGCGTGGCATAGATCACAAGGCTTTTTCCCTTACAGCGATTTACTTCATATGAGAGAAATGATATTTTGTAAGTGCAGGATTTTGCGATTATTATCAGGGAGCACGATAAATATGAAAAGGAATGTGCTGATCCCGGTCATTATTATTGCATTATTGTTTACTCTCTGCAGATGCAGTGATGAAGACTCCGGAGAAACAGGTTCAGAAGGTCTGCGCAAGACAACTGCCGGTCTGAACATACAGGTGGATGAGTCCTCCGGATCCATGGACATAGAGCGGCCTAAGATAAAGAGTATTCCAATGGGTGATAAAGATACATGGACTATATTCGTGTATCTGTGCGGCTCTGACCTTGAGTCACGCATCTTCTTTGGCGGAGGAATGGCTTCTGATGACCTGGAAGAAATGTGCAGGGCATCGGCCAGCGACAGCATACGGTTTGTGATCGAGACCGGAGGATGCTCATACTGGCATGACGACAACATAGACAGCGACTATCTCTGCAGATATGTAGTTGAGGACGGGAAGCTGAAAAATGCCGGGGAGGTCAGGCAGGCATCCATGGGAAAGACCTCTACCCTGACCGGCTTCCTGAAGTGGGGTATCAGGAACTACCCTGCAGAGAAAATGGGAGTCGTATTCTGGGATCACGGAGGCGGCAGCCTGTCCGGAGTCTGCTTTGATGAGCTGGAAGACAATGACTCTCTCGGCCTTCGCGAGATCGATGCAGCATTTCTCAGCCTTGCAGACAGCGGGGAACTGACAGATAAATTCGAGTTCATCGGTTTTGACGCATGCCTGATGGGCACAGTAGAAGCCGCAAACATCCTTGCCTCTTATTCTGACTACATGTTCGGATCCGAAGAGAGCGAACCGGGATCCGGATGGGATTACAAGGCGATCGGCGATTACCTGGCAAAGCATCCTGATGCGGATGGCGCATCCCTTGGCAAAGTTGTCTGTGACAGCTTCAAAAAACAGTGCGATGAATCAGGTGACGGACAGATAGCAACGCTGTCTGTCATCGACCTGTCGCAGATGGATCCGCTTCTCAAGAGCTTCAACAGTTTCTCCAGGCAAATATACCAGAAAAGCGAAGACAAGGAAGTGCTTTCATCAATGGTGCGCAAGATCAATTCCGTTGATAATTTCGGCGGCAACAATAAAGCAGAAGGCTATACCAATATGGTCGATCTTGGCGGCATCATCTCATCATGTAAAAAATGGTCGGATAAAGCCGAGACAGCAGGCAACGCCCTGAACAAAGCTGTTGTTTATAAGGTTTCCGGAGCGGATCATAAAAAAGCTTCCGGCCTGTCTACATACTATCCGTTGATGATAGAAGGCTCAGAAGAACTCAGTATATTCGAGGGAGTATGCATAAGCCCTTACTACATGTCTTTTGTCGGGCGTCAGGGCTACGGCAGTGCCAATGGCGGCAACACAGAGGATTATGATGACGGTGACTTATATGAAGGCGGAGTCTGGGAATGGCTGAACAGCTTCCTTTTCGACGAAGAAACCGGCGAATACGAGTTTGACGATGAATACGAGGACGAAGGCGGTTTCTGGGATTTCCTGGATGACTATGAAGGAGATGCTCAGAGCGAGCTGATATCTTTTGAATATGAACCCGGAATGAGCTCCGCAGGTGAGTATTATTTCGTCCTTGATGACGAAGGATCCCGTAATACCTGTGATGTGATCGCTCTTGTATACAACGAGCTTGATGACGGTACGTATATCGAACTGGGTGAAACATACGATGTAAACATAGACTGGGATTCCGGATATGTCAGTGATAACTTTGACGGATACTGGCTGTCCCTTCCTGACGGGCAGAATCTGGCCACCTACATAGTCGACGTGACGGACGACTACATAATCTACACATCGCCGATACTACTTAACGGAGAAGATACACATCTCAGGATGAGACAGTATCTGGATGACGGAAGGGTCAAAGTCGAAGGCGCCTGGGAAGGTATAGATGAATACGGAGCATCCGACAAGGATATCATCAAGCTCAGGAAAGGTGATAAAATAACCCCTCTCTACTACTGCATCGACGAGGACGGCGAAGATCTCGATGAATATGAAGGTGAGTCATATACGATAAAATCAGATAAAGGCACGCTTAAGGTCGAATACGATTATCTGTATGCGGGAGATTATTCCTATGCATTCTGTATAACCGATATCTACGGCGATGACTATGTCACGGATCTTATCAGTTTCAACCTCTCGGAAAACGGAGAGATCAGTTTCTACGAGGAATAAGTGAAACCATACGAAAAGGGGCTGTCGCACAATAAAAAGTGTGGCAGCCTCTTAACTTGCCCGCCTAACGGCGGGCTATTTTTGCGCAAGCAGCGGAAAGCCTTGAAAATGCTT
>CADATR010000209.1:1321-4299 GCA_902790885.1 uncultured Eubacteriales bacterium | reverse complement strand
TCTCTTATCCGCACGTCGTTTGACTTGTATCCGAGCATGCCTCCTATAAGAGCCCTGTCCGTGCCGTGTCCCTTGTAGGTCTCCGCGAAGGATCCGTATAAAACGAAGGTGACCTTTGACGGTGTGCCCGAGAATATCTGCCTTGCCATCCACGCGATAGTGGCGGCACCTGAAGTGTGGGAGCTCGACGGCCCAACCATCTCCGGGCCTATAACATCGAAAAGTCCTAAGTAATTATGTGCCATGATTCCTCCTTAAAGCTCCGGGAGTTCCCGGGCAATTGAATCCTGCTGTGGAGTTTATTGTATCACAAAAGGACCGGTTCAGAACCGGTCCCGTACGATGCTTCCGATCTTATCGAGCATCTCTTCTGCTTTTTTGAATCTCTGCCAGTAGAGGGCGAAGCCGTGCATCATTCCTTCCATGCGTATGAGCTCTGCACTGCAGCCGCTTTCCTTAAGCCTGCGAGCGAAGCACTCCCCGTCATCTCTCAGGGGATCGAACTCCGCGGTGACGATTATCGCCGGCGGCATCCCGCTGAGATCTGCCGCCCTGCCCGGCCAGAGCCTCTCGTCGTTCTGGTCGGTACCTTCCGGTATGTAGAGCTGCATCATTTTTTCGGCAGCGGCCACCGGCAGTACGTATCCGCCCTGCCCGTAAAGCTTTGCCGATTCGGAGTCCTGAAGGCTCACGCATCCGTAGATGCCGTAGAGCAGTATGAGCCCGGATATCTGAGGGACTGAAGCCGCCTGCCCGCGATCTGCGGAAGCTGCCTGCCCGCTGCTGGCGGCTTTTGAGATGAGTGCCAGGGCGGCGCTTATCGTGGCGCCGGAGCTGTCGCCGGCAGCCATTATGCGCTCAGGGTCGCCCCCGAAACGCGCCGCGTTTTCGGCGGCCCACTCTGCCAGTAAAACTGCATCCTCTATGCACGCCGGAAACGGATGCTCCGGCGCCAGCCTGTACTCTGCCGCGATGACTATCGCTCTGGCGGCATCGGCCAGCTTGCCGCAGAGAGGATCGTGGTCTTCGATGCTGCCCATTATGAAGCCGCCGCCGTGGAAGTAGAGGATCACGGGCACCTGACCCGCTGCGTCAGCAGCGCCTTCCGGCACGTAGACGCGGGCCGGAAGGAATCCCGCGCCGCGTCGCGGGATGGTCAGGTCGATTTTCTCGCGCACTTCATACGGATCGAGGTGCGCGGCATGACCCTTTATCTCCGCTTCCCTCATGCGGGGAATATCAGCGACGCTGAAGGCCGCGGCAAAGCCCGCGCCCTCCAGCGCCTCCTTATAAAATTCATATACTTCAGGATCAAAGTCAGATCTGTCTGTTTTCATGCCGTTTTCTGCTGCGCGTCCTAGAAGCACTTCTCAAGCATCTCCGCATCCGGCTCGCTCTTATTCAGCATGCCGACAACGAAGTATGCGATTCCTCCTGCCAGCAGTCCCAGAACTATCTCGTGGATGCCGAAAGGAGCTATCTTGTTAAGGTTGAAGAATACGAAGGTGGAAACACCGCATATTATCGACGCGATGCACGCAGCCGAGCTGCCGCGCTTCCAGTACAGTCCTCCGATGAGAGGCCAGAAGAACGTAGCTTCCAGTCCGCCCATGGCGAAGAGGTTGATCCACACCAGAATTGAAGGCGGGTTCATCGCCAGGAGGAACACGATCACTCCGAGTACTATAGTCAGGGCAAAGCTGCCGAGTCTGAGCTTCTTCTCAGTGCTCTCACTTACATCAGCGTTCTCATCCTGATCAGCGCGTACAGCATCTACGACATCCTTCTTTGCGATATATGTTATGTACAGATTCTTGAGGATGGTTGCCGACGCCAGTATCAGCAGCGAATCCACAGTCGACATGACTGCTGCCAGAGGAGCCGCCAGGAAAAGTCCGGCCGCCCATACAGGCATGTACTTATTTACAACGTAAGGGATGATGGAGTCAGTATTCGCAAGCTGCTCCTCGCCTACGAGAGGAAGAGCCAGCGTACCCGCGAAGTGCATTCCTATCATGAGGATGCCGACAACGACTGTTCCCCATATCATCGCCTTGTGGAGCGATTCGGTATCCTTGAAGCCCATGCTCCTTACCGCTGTCTGCGGAAGGCCCAGCACTCCGACGCCGACGAGCACCCAGAACGAGATGAGGTATCCCGGTCTGAGGGCAGCTATATCCGCGCCGTAAGGGCCCTTGCCTATGAGATCCCAGCCCGGGTTGTTCGCGGCGTTGTACTCGAGTATGCTCTCCATTCCGCCGCCCGCGCGTATTACGAAGAAGAGCAGCAGGAATGTTCCGCACGCCATGATGAATCCCTGGATGGTATCGGTTATTACAACAGCCTTGAAGCCTCCCAGCGAGGTGTAGATGATGACGACGGCAGAGAACAGAACGAGTGCGCTTATGTACGAGAGTCCTGTCACGGACTGCAGCAGAGTCGCTCCGCCCTTGAACTGGGCTATCATCTGTGTGATGAAGAACACGACGAGCATTATGCTGCAGATTATGTCGACAGCCGGCGATTTGTACCTTGCCCTGAGGTAGTCAGATATGGTGACCGCCTTGATGCGGCGCGATATCATGCCGAGCTTTTTACCGACGATGCCGAGTGTCAGAAAGGCTGTGCCGATCTGGATGGCTGCCACCCACGACTGAGTGAGGCCCCAGCTCGCGGCAAGTCCCGGCCCTCCGAGGAACGAGCTCGCGCTCGTATATGTAGCGACAAGTGTCATCGCGAGGACTACGCCTCCCATCGTGCGCCCGCCCACAAAGTAATTCTGGATGAATCCGCTCGATGAATTCTTTCTGGCCGAGGCACGGCTGGCCCACACGCCGACGAAAGCGTTGATCACCATGTAAGCAACGAGGATCGCAAGGATAGCTATCTGTCTGCCGCTCATGCCTGCACCTCCTCTCCGTCCTCGTCATCGAGGCTGAAGTTCACAAACACCTTTTTAAGCAGTATCACAACACCGA
>CADATR010000209.1:0-1315 GCA_902790885.1 uncultured Eubacteriales bacterium | reverse complement strand
GAACGCCGAGTCTCTGATCAAGCAGATGCAGAAGAGGATCGCAGTAGCGCGTGCCTCCTTCTTTATCTGAGCATTCTTCTCTTCTCTTGTCATCGAAATAACTCCTTTCGCAATGGCGCCTTGCGCGCCTTTAAAAAACAAAAACCGCACAGCCATAGGCATGCGGATGGACAATTTCATATATTAAAAGGACTTCAGTGGAAAGCTTCTGTGCCGCCGGGTCGCGTTCATCTCTGATACACGCCATATGGGAGCCGCTTTGCCTGTAATGATCCCCGTCTATATGATGGTATTGTTCTGCAGACGCAGATACCGTCCATCAATGCGAAATATAACATTTCGCGAAAGACTTGTAAAGAAAAAGGCACCTACAGGATTGTACGAAAATTCGAAATGACCTATCATGATACTGGCTTCTCATCAGCCGGATACTCTTGATGACTCTGTCGTATATTTCAGGATCCTCATGGGCGGCATGATCTTCAACCTCGTATTCATGGCGATCAACGCCGGGATGCGCGGTTTCGGCAAGACTCAGCTCACATTTGTTTCCAATATGATCTCATGCGTGGTCAACATCTGCTTCAACTATCTTCTGATACAGGGCCACTGCGGCTTCCCTGCCCTCGGTATAAAGGGCGCGGCTATTGCCACTGTTGCCGGCACGATCGCGGCATGCATCTTCATGACAGTAGTAGCATGGAAAAGGGATCTCTTTGTAAACATCCCTTACTGCATCGAAAAGAAGTATAAGATCACGATGGAGAACACTGCCTAGATCCGCAAAATGGCGACAAGCACCGTCACCGACGGCCTTGCCACAAGGATAAGCATTCTTCTCATCGGCAGCGTCGTAGCGAGGATCGGGTCCTTCCAGACAGCGGTCTATTCGCTGGGCGTGCAGCTCCTCAGCATAAACCAGGCGCTCGGCGTCGGACTTCAGACCTCCGGCATCGCGCTTATTGGGCGCTCCTACGGAGCAGGCGACACGCAGAAGATGAAGGAATATAAGCGGACCATCATCATGCTCGGAACCATCGCGGCCATATCGCTGGGCGTCCTCATTATTCTTTGCGGACGCTGGTTCTACGGGCTCTACAGCGATGATCCGGAATTCATAAGTCTTGGTGCCAAATCTTGCATATTTATAGGCGTTATCTCGCTGAGCCAGACTCTGAAGTTCGCTTACACGGGTGTGCTCCAGGGCGTGGGAGCAGTCAAATACCCCTACTTAGGCTGACGCCTTGAAGAAGGGGCTTGCGACTGCCCTGCAGTGGTCGGCTGATGCCTCCTGCATTTGTTACCGGCCCGGACA
>CADATR010000208.1 GCA_902790885.1 uncultured Eubacteriales bacterium | reverse complement strand
TCCCACGTCCACTGGCTCACAGGCACCGCATCTACAGTCATGGTCGGCTGTGTAGAGGGCATACTTGGCATAAGACCTGATATAGGCGGCATCAAGATCGCGCCATCTATCCCTAAAGAGTGGAAAACGGTCAGAATAGAGAAGGCCTTCCGGGGCCGAAAGCTGAACATACTGATCCAAAATCCTGATGGAAAGGAAAGCGGCTGCACTTCAATGACTGTAAACGGGCAGCCCGTAAACGGATCCTACGTCAGAGAAGAAATGCTGACAGACAACACGGACATTGTTCTGCATATGTAAACCAGCTCCTTCTGATTATAGTTCGAAGGGCGGTATGTGGTATATTTACAGTAGAAATTGAAGCCGGATGACATGGCTCAGAGTGGAATGAAAGCGGCGTGTATCGAGGCTTCAGACGGAGGTAATTTGCGATGAAAATAGTAGTACTTGACGGATATACAGAAAACCCGGGCGATCTGTCATGGGAAGGCTTGGAGAAGCTCGGTGACCTTACGGTATATGACCGCACAAGCCTTACAGACGAGCAAGAGACGATAGACCGCATAGGTGATGCGGAGATAGTGTTCACAAACAAGACTCCTATCTCCAGAGCCGTCCTTGACGCCTGCCCATCGGTCAGGTTCATAAATGTGCTCGCGACCGGCTATAACGTGGTCGATGTAGAGGCTGCAAAGGAAAAGGGCATACCTGTCTCCAATGTGCCGACTTACGGCACCGCATCGGTCAGTCAGTTCTCGATCGCGCTTCTTCTCGAGATCTGCCATCATATCGGGCATCACAGCGAAAGCGTGCACAGAGGCGACTGGGCATCATGCGTCGATTGGTGCTACTGGGACTATCCGCTCATTGAGCTTGAAGGAAAGACTATAGGCATCATCGGATTCGGTCGCATCGGCCAGCAAGAGGGCGGGATAGCGAAGGCTCTTGGAATGAACGTCATCGCTTACGATGTCTATCCGAATGACAGCGGCAGGGAGATCGGCACATATGTGGAACTCGACGAACTCTACGCGAAGGCTGATGTGATCACGCTGCACGCTAATCTGACGGCAGAGAACACGGGCATGATCAACAAGGACTCGATCGCCAAGATGAAGGATGGGGTCATTCTGATCAACAACGCCCGCGGCCAGCTGATAAACGAGCAGGATGTAGCGGACGCCCTCAACAGCGGGAAGATCGGAGCCGCGGGCCTCGACGTGGTATATACCGAGCCGATCAGAGAGGATAATCCGCTCCTTGGCGCCAAAAACTGCATCATTACCCCGCACATATCGTGGGCGCCAAAGGAAAGTCGCCAGCGCATAATGGATTGCAGCGTTGCCAATACAGAGGCTTTCCTGAGCGGCAAGCCTCAGAATGTAGTGAACAAGTGAATGTGGCAACATCGAAGTCCGGATAATGAAGAGGGATCTGAGAAAAGACGCTTTTAAAATAATAGAGACATGTATAAAAGAGATGCAGCCGGGAGACGCTGTGCGCCGCGCTCTTAAAGGGCACGCTTTTACCGGACGCCTCTTTTTGCTTGCCGTTGGCAAGGCAGCCTGGCCTATGGCTGATGCAGCGTATGAGACCCTTGGGGACAGGGTGGAGCGCGGCATAGTTATAACGAAGTATGGGCATTCGCAAGGCCAAATCTGTGAGAGCGAAGATCCTGTAAGATCAAACACATCAAGTATCATAAAAATATACGAAGCCGGTCACCCCGTGCCAGACGAAAACAGTTACAAAGCTACCGAAGCAGCTCTTGAAATGGCAGGTGAACTTAGTGAAGACGATACATTGCTCCTGCTTCTGTCTGGCGGCGGAAGCGCCTTGTTTGAAAAGCCTTTGATACCTCCGGCAGAGATACAGGATATCAACAGCCAGCTTCTGGCAAGCGGCGCTGACATAAGCGAAATAAACACTATACGCAAACGTCTGTCTGCGGTCAAAGGCGGGCGCCTGGCGGAGGCCTGCCGCGGCAGCATATACCAAATAATACTCAGCGATGTGATAGGCGACCGGCTCGACATGATAGCTTCCGGGCCTGCCGCAGCCGACAGCAGCACTTGCGAAGAGGCCAGAGCGATAGCGACTCAGTATGGACTAAGGCTTAGCGACGAAGCCAAAGCATGCCTTGGCAAAGAGACCCCAAAGTGCCTCAGCAATGTTGAGTCCGAGATCGTTGGAAGTGTAAGGCTCCTGTGTGAGTCGGCGGCAAAAGCGGCCAAAGAGCTCGGTTACAAAACAGAGATCGTAGCGGATGATATGGATTGCGAGGCTAGAGATGCCGGCAAGATGCTTGCCAGACATGCGATCGAATGGGCTGGTCTCCATAAGGACGCCAACAGTCAGGTTGCTTCTGAAGGTAGTACGAAGGGAAACGAACCCTGTGCCCTTATATACGGCGGAGAAACAGTGGTCCACATCAAGGGAACCGGCAAAGGCGGTCGCAATCAAGAGCTCGCGCTTTCAGCTGCAAAGGGCATAGACGGTCTCGATAATGTGCTGATATTCTCATTCGGCTCAGATGGCACTGACGGCCCGACCGATGCGGCGGGCGGTATAGTTGACGGCAGTACGGCCGGCAAACTTCGTGAGCTGGGCATTTCGATAGATGCTGTACTTAATGACAACGACAGCTACAACGCTCTCAAGGCAGTGGACAGTCTCATTATGACTGGTCCTACGGGCACCAATGTGAATGACGTGAGCGTAATACTTGTACAACCGTGAGTTTATTGACTGTACGAACGGATGTTGTATAATAAGGGCGGTAGAGAGATCTGCCGTCCACTTTTTTAGAGTTCGGTACCACCGACTCCTATAAGCATGGGGGTGTAATGGTTTCGACAGGTATGTGGAACAAGGATAAGCGAGCCGTGGTGGTGATCCACGTAAAAAGTACCCGTTAAAAAGAAACGCTAAAACAAACAACAATTTCGCACTGGCTGCATAGTTCAGCCCCGCGCGTCTGCCTC
>CADATR010000207.1 GCA_902790885.1 uncultured Eubacteriales bacterium | reverse complement strand
GGCCTCCATCGGTCACAGTGTACTTGCTGCCCACCTTGCCGCCGAACGCTGATGCTTCCTGGGTCGCGATCGGGATCACTGATCCGAGCACCATGATCAAGGCAAGTGTCATTGTGAGCATTCGCTTGAATGCGTCGATAAACTTGTTGTCTGTCATTGCGTTAATATCTCCTTTCTGCTAGATGCACATAAATGCGAGGATGATCACCGGCAGGCTGAGAACTACGCAGAGCCCTGTCAGGATCCAGCTGAGCCTGTTGGCAGCCTTCTCACTAAGATAGAGCTGCATTCCTGCATCGTCCGTGCAGATGATCACTTCGTCATTCGGTTTGTTGTCTTTGGTCTTCGTCATACGTTTTCCTTTCCCGCAATTTCAGGCAAAACAAAAAACGCCCAGGTCGTTAAGATCTGAGCGTCCGATGCTTGTCATATTATTGCGATTATTATAATTATATTTCTTCTTCGGTTAAGTAATTGGTTGTTATAGAGGAGGGGTTACAGGGGAGGAGATAAGCGTTTGAGTGCTCACTGCAGCTATCTGGCATCATTTCTGGAACGCTGGCGTTCGCGGAATCTCGCATAATGCTCCATTGCCGCAGCTACATAGTCTTCCCTCTTGGATACCGGCAGGTCAGGTGGGAACAACCTGCTGAACCGCTCCCCTCTGAGGACTATTTTTTCTTTCTGGTTCGGCTTTTCTTCCATCATGATCGCTTCGATTGCCTCTGATGTCAGTTTCCCTTCTTCCTCCAGTTTTCTCATTCTGATCGTCTGGGCGTGCGAAGGCGTACACTGCTCTATTTCGATCTGTTGCCAGATCTCTCCCTGCTTCTTCTTCGGGATATACGAGAGCTCGACTGCGGGTCTCAAAGCGATCTGCCTTTCATCGACCATATCCAGAAGCTCCGGTATCAGTTCAGTGAGGCGGATATATCTGAATATCTGGGTTTTGCTATCTCCGACTTCGGCCGCCATCTCTTCCGAGGAGGTTTCCCATTTATTATTCCCCACTGGGGAATAATTATCCTTGGCAGGTCTTCCTGCAACTCTTTTCATTGCCTCCAGTCTCATCTTATAGGCAAACGCTTTCTCTGATGGAAGTATCGTTGTTCTCTGAAAATTCGACTCGACCATAAAAATCGTCGCTTCATCTCTGTTCATATCAACGACTTCGCACCGGAGAGTATCAAGACCTGCGAGCTGACACGCTCTAAGCCTTCGGTGTCCCGACAAGATCTCATATCTTCCGTCCTCCTTCTTCCGGACTGTGGCAGGCGTGAGCACTCCGTTCGTTTTGACCGATTCCACAAGGTTCATCATGTCCTCGTCATCTCGGACCTTGAATGGATGATCAGGGAACGGATCTATTTCTTCAAGAGGTATCTCATAAATCCTCTTGAGCTTCGCATCGTCTCTCTCCTCCTGCGAGGAGAACAGATCATCTAGCGATGGAAGCTTCATCTCTATGTCTTTCGCGTTCGCCATGCTTCATCACCTCCCTTGTCAGCTGCTCATATGCTTTTGCCGGCTTGGAATCCTTATCGTAGGCAAATATACTCATGCCCGCTTTGGATGCTTCGGCGGCTTTGACCGCCACAGGTATCTGAGTATCGAAGATTCGGATGTGCATCCCATACTGAGTCCTGATTTTGTCCGTGACCTCCTTCGCCAGATTGGTGCGGTTGTCGACAAGAGTCATGACTATGCCCCCTATCTGAAGTTTGTCATTGGTATGGTTTCGTACCATATCTATGCTCTTCATCAGTTGAGTCATCCCCTTTGCCGGCAGGTACTGAGCCTGCACCGGGATAATGACGCTGTCCGCTGCCGTGAGAGCATTGATCGTTATCATACCAAGAGATGGCATACAATCTATGAGTATATAGTCATAATCCTTCTTCACATCCTTCAGAAGATTCACCAGCACCTTCTCTCTGCTCATGGCATTCACAAGCTGAGTCTCCATCGATGAAAGATCCAGATTCGACGGTATCAGGTCAACTCCTTCCGGATGGTGCAGAATAGCGTCTCTGACTTCAGGCTTGTAATTCTGTGTTACCAGATACATCAGCCTTCCCAGCGAATTCTCCAGGGAATCAGCTTCCCATCCTAATGCGCTTGTAAGATCATTTTGCGGATCCCCGTCAATCAGCAGCACCTTTTTACCCTCCCTCGCCAGCCCAATGCCGAGATTCAGGGTAGTCGTGGTTTTCCCGACTCCTCCTTTCTGATTACATATAGCTATAGTTTTCGCCATTCATACACCTCCTAACTGAGGCAGGCCGGCATCCAGACTTTTCTGAACAGTTCTTCAATGGACCTCTCTGTAAGCAGCCTGTCCATCACATCTGAGCTCAGGAACTCATCTACGAAGCAAAGAGTTGAGCAATCCACCTGTCTGTTGCAGATATCCAGAATCTCAAGATCCTCAGCTGCTTCATAGTAATCATTAGAGATAAACAGAGCCTGCAATACTTTGATCATAGTCTCAGGCTTACTGTCATAGATTCGTCCGATTATCAGCCCCACCTTTTCCTCATCCATTGCTGCGATCATACATTCAAACCTGTCTGCTGTTTTCTCAGCAAGGAACGAGCACAGATCCAACGCGAGTTTCTCCTCCCGGGTCAGTTCTCTGTTATAGAGATCATCGACGGATCCAGTCCCGCTCTCATCATCATCAGTACGTGGATCAGGAATGATAATATTAACGTCTTCGCGGTCAGCCTCTCCTGTCTCTGTTTTCTTAGCATTAACTTCTTTCTCTTTGCTGATAGTTTTTATAAACATCATTATGTTGTCCTTTCTCCGGGTCTGCCCGGCTGCAATAAAATAGACTCCGCACCTTATTGCGCGGAGCCATGTACTTATTCAGCCTGGGCCGAAAGGACTGTCATCAGTCTACAAACCTTATAAGAAGGTCATCAACCGGATCAGTATATCTGCCTTCTTCAATCAGCTGGTTCTTTAACTCGATCAGCGCT
>CADATR010000206.1 GCA_902790885.1 uncultured Eubacteriales bacterium | reverse complement strand
TCAAGGTATCGCCTGCGGCGATATATTTTGAAATATGTCCGCAAAGCGGACACCGAAGAACTTCAGTTCTTTTTTATTTCTTTATTCTTTCTTCTGCCTGACTTTAGTCAGGATATTATTTATTCTTTTAGCGGTGGCACATACAAAGCTGTAATTGTCAAATACTTCTTTATCGCCACCGCGCTTTTGCGCAGCAGCTCTTTTAAATGTCTGTATCCTATTATCTTATTTGATCTGATCGGCGGGGATAAGGCTGTAGTCGAACATTACCTCTGAGTGATTGTCCCAGATCAGCTGCTTGTCTATCAGTTCGCCGGAGGCTTTGTTGAAGGTGTTCTTGTAGATCTTTGACACCCTGTAATACTTGTCTCCCTCCCGCTGGAAATGGTGGCCCTCCTCTGAGATGCTGAACTTGTAGGGGAAAGGCTTCTCGCTTCTCAGCTCGCCGTAAAGCTGACCGTCCTTGCACCAGATGCAGAGCTGTATATCCTGATCGGTGTTGTTGCGGAAGCGGAAATCTATGTAGTTGTAATATACTGAGGTGCCGGCGCTCATGGGAACTCGCTTTTCGCCGTCAGGGGCAAGGGCGTCGGAGTGGGTGTGGAATTCTGTGACCTCCAGGGGGCTGTCCAGCACCAGCAGATGAATGGTGTTGCTGAGGTTGCAAAGGCCTCCGCCGAGGCCGGGCACCAGCTTGTTCTGATTGATGATCCTGCCGTCCTTGTAGCCCTGCTTTTTTGAAATGGAGCCGACGGTCTTCCAGAAGGAGAAGGTTTCTCCCGGGTGAATGATAAGCCCGTTCATGCGCCCGCCTGCAAGCCTGATGTTCACAGCCTTGTTCTCCTGGAGCACAGGGTCAATGCCGGGGCCCACCTTGATTATCCTGTTCTGGTGAGCTGCCACAAGGCAGGGCAGCTTTTTATTCTTGCGTTCCCTGGCGAATTTAACGCCGCTTTTCAGGTCACGCACCTTTTTGATGCACTTTTCTTTTATCTCGGAAATTGCATAGGGTATTGGCCCAAGGTCGCAGAAATTCTTTCCTTTTAAAAGACGCATTTTCTTAGTTCTCCTTGATAATATTATCCCCCAGGCGGTGAGTGTATTTTCCTCTGCGCCGGTACAGCATCAAAACGAGCTTTTCGATATATCTCTTTTTTCCTATTTTTGTCTCTCCCGGAACGGTTATGTAATGCACAAGTATGTTCGGTATCCCCAGTCTGTTGGCGCCGAGGATATCTGAAAACATCTGGTCGCCTATGCAGACTGTCCTGGCCTTTTTCATTCTGAGCACTGCCAGAGCTTTTTTGTACCCCTCCGGCGAGGGCTTGTCTGCGTCGCATATATATGGGGTGTCGATGTTTTTGATAAATCTCTCCACCCGGCTTTTTTCGTTGTCCGAAAGCAGCACTGTTTTAAAGCCTATCTCATGCAGCCGGACAAAAAGTGCGTCCACCTCCGGTGTTGAATCCTCATTGTGGTGGACAAGCGTATTATCAATATCAAATATCAATCCCCGGAAGCCGTTATCGTAAAGCGCCTGATAGTCAATATCAAAGACGCTCATGGCATATTCGTAAGGGTAAAGGTGTTTAAGCATGGCTCATGACCTCAAACCGCAACTGCGGTCTTTTCAAGATGCTCGCAGACCTTGTCGATCTGCTCTGCAAAGCTTCCGTCGAACTTGTTCTCAAAGAATGCGGAGCCGATAGTAAAGGCCCAGGGTGAAACGTCAATTATCTCGTCCAGCCGCTCATAGCTGTTTACACTTCCTGCAAGGCACACGGGAGCCTCCACTTCTTTTACAAAGCGCCTGATAAGCTCATGGGCATCACCTGTATATCTGTAGGCAAGAAGATCAAAGCCGTAGACGCCCTTGGCAAGGTAGCTTTTAGCCTGAGCTATCATTTTGTCTATCTCACCTTCAAGGACAGAGGGCCTGTCATAGACATCACCCACGAATGGCATATATTTGATGCCGTGCTTTTTGCAGAGCTCGTTTATTGAATCGAAATACATGGTTCCCATAAGAATATCGCAGCCGCAGTCAACGGCCATCTGCGCACCCTCAAGGCATTTTTCCTCATCGTATGCCACCACTTCAAGTACGGCTGTTTTGCCGCAGCGCTTGATCTCGGAGTAAAGCTTTTTCATCTCCGGCAGGGGGAGATCCTCCTCCTTGAAGCCCCAGTATCTGGCCTTGCAGTTCTTGCAGTCCTCAAATATCTCCGGCGCATTGGAAGCGGTTTTATCATTATAAGTCAGCATCACTATCAGCTCTGGTGTGTCAGGCATAAATATATCACCTTAATCCTAAACAGACAAAATAAATGTCAAAAATCATACTACAACAATTAATATTGTACCACAACAGCTATGTCAAGTCAAGGGATTTACTTACATTTCGTAAGATTATAAAAAATGCGACTTTTGATAAAGAAAATAATGGTTACAAATGCCTAAACGCCTTAAATAAAGCGCCTTTGAAAATGGAACATTCTGTGAACCGGAGGTTCTCTGCACCCAAATCTGAGCGATGGGGGTATTATTTAAGGAACCCGAACTATGATCTGTAAGGAGTGAGATTATGCCGAATTTATTTGAGACCAAGCCTGTCCGAAAACAGGCGGATACGACTGTGGACTGGCAGAGGCTGTATGAGGCTATGCCGGAGGAGGATCCACTGCGGGAGAAGGTGAACAAGGCTTGCAGGGCGGGCGGCAGCACAGACAAGGAAAAGCATGAGCTTCTTGAGGAAATAGAGGCTCAGGATCAGGCCAAGCCAAAAAACGGGGCTGTGGACACTGTGGTGAAGCTGCTGAAGGCAAAGGAGGCAGTTATCAAGGACTGCGTGAACCTTGAGGAGAAGAACCGCCGCTGGGCAGCCGAGTGGAATAAGCTGACCCCTGACCCTCAGAAGCTTAGAGAGATCCGGGACGGCTACATGAAGGATATTGATTCCTTGGAGGGGGTTTTTCTATGTTGGGCTT
>CADATR010000205.1 GCA_902790885.1 uncultured Eubacteriales bacterium | reverse complement strand
AGGTTTCAGACTGATAAATTAATTCCAGGAGGATATAGAGATGGGATATGAATTCAAAATAATCAAAAATGAGTCGCCAAAGGCAAAGCCTGATCAGACAGCTCTCGGATTCGGCAAGTACTACACAGACCACATGTTCATCATGGACTATGATGAGGGACAGGGATGGCACGACGGAAGGATCGTTCCTTACGGACCTCTTCCGATCGACCCTGCAGCCTGCACTCTCCACTATGCACAGATGACATTTGAGGGCATGAAGGCATATAAGAATCCGGAAGGCGGCATCAATCTGTTCCGCCCGGACATGAACGCGAAGCGCATGCAGAACAGCAATGACCGTCTCTGCATCCCGAGAATAGACGAAGAGCTCTTCATCGCGGCTGTCAAGGCTGCCGTCGATGTCGACAGGGACTGGGTGCCTGATGTTCAGGGAACATCGCTTTATATAAGACCGTTCATCATTTCTCCGGAGCCATCGATGGCTGTTCATCCGGCTTCGAAGTACTGGTTCATCATAATCATGAGCCCTGTAGCTGCTTATTATGAAGGAAACGACAAGGAACTCCACGGAAGCCACATCTGGGTAGAAGAGGAGTACATCCGTGCGGCCATCGGCGGCACAGGCTTCGCGAAGTGCGGCGGAAACTACTCCTGCGGCATGATCGCAGCTACAGAAGCAAAGAAGCACGGCTGCGAGGAAGTTCTCTGGCTAGACGCCAAGGAGCATAAATATGTAGAGGAAGTAGGCACATCCAATGCCTTCTTCAGGATCAACGACACTGTTTACACATCATCGCTGACAGGATCCATCCTTCCGGGCGTCACACGTGACAGCGCCATCAGACTGATGAAGAAGTGGGGTGTCGAGGTAGAGGAGAAGCGTCTCCTGATCGAAGACGTGCTTGCAGCAGCTGCTGACGGATCCCTGAAAGAAGCATGGGCTACCGGAACAGCATGCGTTGTATCGCCTATCGGACTCCTCAGATACAGAGGAGAGGACTATCCTATCAACGGAGAGAAGGTAGGCGAGCTCAGTCAGAAGCTCTATGATACTCTCTACGGCATGCAGACAGGCATCGCTCCGGATGTGATGGGAGACTGGGTAATCACTCTGTAGTCTGACAGGGGACAGAAGATGGCGATAACAAAGAGAGTTGAAAAGATAAGAGACAATTACGTAAACACCAAGCCGCACATCTCGTACGAGCGCGCCTGGAGCTGGACCAAATCGTTCCGGCGCACCGAAGGGCAGCCTCATCAGATACGCACGGCTCAGGCGTTTTACGATACATGCTGCGAGCTTCCGGTGAACATCTGGGAGGGCGAGCTTGTTGTCGGCACAAGCGGCGAGTTCAGAAAATGCGCTATTCTTACGCCTGAATTCGGCTGGCTGTGGATCAACGATGAGATAGATACCTTCCCTGAGAGGGGACAGGATCCTTACGATGTGACTCCCGAGCAGACGGAGTTTATAAGAAAGAATATCTTCCCTTACTGGGAGGGGAAGTCCGTAGAGGAAGCTTTCCTGGCCAGGACTTCCGAGGCGACCAGGAAAATCGGCGTCGATACGGGATTCCTCGATACCGACTCCAAATGGCGCAACGGGATAGGCGAGATATCCGCCGACTACGTCGATGTGCTGCTGCCGAAGGGCTACGGCGGCATAAAGGCAGAGGCGGAGGCTTATATGGCTGAGCTCGACGAAGCTATCCCAGAGCAGAAAAAAAAGATTGACTTCTACAGGTCGATGGTGCTCGTCGCTGACGGCATGATCACCCTCGGAAGGCGCTACAGTGAAAAAGCCTCTCAGATGGCAGCTGAGGAGACCCTCGGAAGGCGCTACAGTGAAAAAGCCTCTCAGATGGCAGCTGAGGAGACTGACCCTGTAAGAAAGAAGGAGCTTGAGGAGATAGCCGACGTGTGCTCGCGCATCCCGGAGCAGCCTCCGAAGTCTTTCAGGGAAGCCATACAGTTTGTGTGGTTCGTGCAGCTCGGAGGAATCATTTCCGAGAATCCTCTCGCCTGGAATCCGGGCAGGTTCGACCAGTACATGTACCCTTATTACAAGGCGGATGAAGAGGCCGGACTGATCGATTACGATACGGCTCTCGAGCTGGTTGAGTGCCTGTGGCTCAAGTACAGCGAGTGGGCATGGACCATCTCGAAGAATACCGCGAGCTTCTTTGCCGGCTATACAAACTTTGAGAACCTCACAATAGGAGGCACCAAAGTCGACGGCTCTGATGCTACAAATACTATCTCGTATATGGCCATACAGGCCACAAGAGAGTGCATGACTCACCAGCCGACGCTCAGCTGCAGGATACACCCTGACTGCCCGCCTGAATTCATGGAAGCGGTCACTGAGCTCGTCTCCACGGGATGCGGATTCCCGGCTATCCACGGTGACAGGACAGGCTACCAGATGCTTTCAAACCTCGGCTACAGGCCTGAGGATGCCAGGGACTGGAACAACTGCGGATGCGTTGTGCCTCACTCCCGCAAGACCTTCGAGTGGACGTCCGCTGCCAGCATAAGTTTCGCCGCAGCACTTGAGTTTGCGCTCAATCAGGGCAGAAGCCGTCTTTCGGGCGAGCAGGTAGCTCCTGAGGAGAAGGATCCTAAGACCTTTGAGTCGATGGATGAGATACTTGAAGCCTGGAAAAAGCAGTTCAGGTATCTCGTACGCCACGGAGTCATAAGCCTTGTGACAGCGCAGGAGATCCACAGGGAGATAGGCCACAGACCTTTCATGTCGGCCTGCAATGAGTACTGCATGAAGAACGGCCGCGATCTTGTTGACGGCGGAGCAAAGTATAATATCGGACCTGTGTTCACAGGCGTCGGGCTGTCAGTCACGGCGAATTCGCTTGCTGTTATCAGAAAGCTCGTCTTTGAGGACGGCGTCACTACTATGGCAGAGATCATAGATGCGCTCGACAGCAACTGGGAGGGCTATGAGCACCTCAGGGAGCTGGCTCTGGCCTGCCCTAAATACGGCAACGATGACGATTACGTCGACTCGATAGCGCGCGATCTCGCGGACTTCTTCTATGATGAGGTCACAAAATACGATGACCTTTACGGAAACCACTTCGTGACAGCCTTCATGGGCATCTCCAACTACCTGCCTACTGGCAAGGTGCTTGGCGCGACACCTGAGGGCAGGCACGCCAGGGATCCGATCAACGAGGGCGTTTCGCCTTATACAGGCAGCGACAAGTCGACCTGTCTCGCGGCTCTCAGAAGTGCGGCGAAGGTGAAGCACGATATCCACAGCGGAGGCACACTGCTCAATCTCCGTCTCGATCACAACCTCGTTGCGACAAAGAGGGGAAGAGCAAACCTCGGCGCAATGCTGCAGAGCTACTTCGCTCTCGGCGGATTCCACGTGCAGTTCAATACGATATCCAATGAGGTGCTGGCTGACGCGCAGGCAAATCCTGACAAGTACCGCAGCCTCCTTGTGAGGGTAGCGGGCTACAGCGCTCAGTTCACCAATCTCTCAAAGGAGATGCAGGATTCGATAATGGCGAGGAACGCTCACGAGGCATTCTGATAAACCAAAAGGCCCGGCCTCAGCGCCGGGCATACTTATAGGTATGAGTGTAAAAGGCTATATAATGCAGATCCAGCCCTTCTCAGTAAACGACGGCGAGGGGATACGGACGAATATTTTCATGGCGGGCTGTCCGCTCCGCTGCGCCTGGTGCTCAAATCCCGAGGGCTTTGAGCGGAAGCAGCTCACCGGATGGTACAAAAGAAGGTGTATCGGATGCGGGGCTTGCGCCGCAGTATGCCCTGAGGGCATAGGCATCGACATGGACGCGGTGGTGCGCAGCAGTGAGAGAGGCCCTGTGACAGGCCACGATGTCTGCATCGCCTGCGGAGCATGCGCGGATGTCTGCCCCGAAGAATCCAGGGTACGCATGGTATCTGTAATGGATGCCGACGATGTGATCCGTGAGGTGATGAACCACCGCCTGTTCTATTCATACAGCGGGGGAGGCGTTACATTCTCGGGAGGCGAGGCGACATCGCAGCCTGAGTTTCTGGACTATGTATCGCGCGAGCTTTACGATTCGGGCATAAGCACAGACATCGAGAGCTGCGGATTCTTCGATTTCGACAGTGTCAGACCTGCCCTCAAGAGAATGGATCTGATATTCATGGATCTGAAGCACATGGATCCGGATGTACATAAAAAATATACGGGCGTGAGCAATGAACGCATACTTGAGAACATCGCCCGCCTTGGCACTCTCGGCCGCCCTGAAGGGGAGACAGGCGAGGGACCTCAGATAGTCATAAGGATACCCGTTATAGGCGGAGTCAACAACAGCGAGGAAAACATCGCTGCTTCGGCCGCGTACGTACATGAGGTGCTGCCTTCAGCCCGGATGGAGCTGCTGCCGTATCACAAGCTTGGCAGGATAAAATACGAGGCGGCAGGCATCCCGTTCGTACAGGATAAGTTCTACACCCCGGATAAGGAAGAAATGAAAAGGCTGCGCGCGGTCGCGGCAGCACAAGGGCCTGAAATTGCAGATTACAGGTAAAAGAATACCCCGGAGCGCCTGGTGACGCGCCGGGGTGCTTTATCATTACTTCTTGAACATATCTTCGGACGCTGCGGCGCGGGCTGCGCGGCGTTTTTTTATGCGGTCGCTGAGCTTGTTAGGCAGCCAGCGGCAGACTTTTTTGCTCTTCTTATAAATGAACTCTTCAAAGTCTACGGGCTCGCCGACGGTGAACGCGTTTTTAGGCAGCACATGCACTTCCTTAGCCAGCGCCAGGTAGTAATATGCGTCGTCATAATA